>DASTEA010000249.1:0-4171 GCA_035710075.1 Thiobacillus sp. | reverse complement strand
GGCCGAGATGGTGCTGAAGCAGAAGCCGGCCGACGTCGCCGCACTGTCCGCGCTGCCTTACCAGGGCGCCACGGTGGAAGCCATCCGGACCGAACTGGTCGGCAAGATGGGCGAGAACATGTCGGTGCGCCGTTTCGTGCGCCTGGACGGCCAGGGCAAGTTCGCCAGCTACATCCATGGCGGCAAGATCGGCGTGCTGGTCGATGTGAGCGGCGACGAAGCGCTCGCGCGCGACATCGCGATGCACATTGCGGCGTCCAAGCCGAAGTCGCTGGACGCGTCGGGCGTGTCGCAGGAACTCATCGACACGGAGCGCCGCGTCGCGATCGAGAAGGCCAAGGAAGCCGGCAAGCCGGAAGCGATGCTGGAAAAGATTGCCGACGGCACGGTGCAGAAATACCTCAAGGAAGTCACCCTGCTGTCGCAGCCTTTCGTCAAGGATGACAAGCAGAGCGTCGAGCAGGTGCTGAAATCGAAGAACTCGCAGTGCCACGGCTTCGTGATGTACGTGGTGGGCGAGGGCATCGAGAAGAAAGTGTCCGACTTCGCCGCCGAAGTCGCGGCGGCGTCCCAGGTCTGAGCGGGAATGGCGCCGGTCCGACGCATCCTGCTGAAGCTCTCCGGCGAAGCCCTGATGGGGCCGGATAACTTCGGCTATCACGCCGACACCATGGCCGGTTTTGTCGGTCAGATCCGCGAGGTGGTGGCGCTCGGCGTTCAGGTCGGTATCGTCGTCGGCGGCGGCAACCTGTTCCGCGGCGCCACCGGCGCCTTGTCCGGGATGAACCGCGCCAGCGCGGATGCTATGGGCATGCTGGCCACGGTGATGAACGCGCTGGCCTTCAAGGATGCCTTGCAGCAGGCGGGCGTGGACGCGCGGGTGCAGACCGCGGCCCGCATCGCGCATGTCGGCGAGGACTTCGATCGCGATGCGGCGGTGCGCCATCTGGAAGCGGGGCGGGTGGTGATTTTTGGCGGCGGCACGGGCAATCCTTTCTTTACCACGGATACCGCAGCGGCGCTGCGTGCGGCCGAGATCGGTGCCGACCTGCTGCTGAAGGCGACCAAGGTCGACGGTGTCTACACCGCCGACCCGATGAAGGACGCGAGTGCCAGGCGCTACGAAACGCTGAGCTTCGACGAGGCGATCGCCAATAATCTGGCGGTGCTCGACACCGCCGCCTTTGCCCTGTGCCGCGAACAGAACCTGAACCTGGTCGTGTTCAATGTCTTCAAGCCCGGCGCGCTGAAGCGCGTGGTGATGGGCGAAGACGAAGGCACGCGAGTGACCCTGAATTCGTGAGCTTAAGTTGAGGAGTTGAAATGACTGAAACCAGCATCGTCGAGATCAAGCAGTCCGCCGAACAGAAAATGGGCAAGACGCTGGAAGCGTTGAAAAACGATCTGGCCAAGGTGCGCACCGGGCGCGCCCACACCGGCATCCTCGATCACGTGATGGTCGATTACTACGGTAACCCCACCCCGGTGCCGCAGGTGGCCAACGTCTCGCTGGTCGACAGCCGCACCCTCGGCGTGCAGCCGTACGAAAAAAGCATGGTCGGCAAAATCGAGAAGGCGATCCGCGATGGCGACCTGGGGCTGAACCCGTCCACCTATGGCGAGATCATCCGCGTGCCGATGCCCTCGCTGACCGAGGAGCGCCGCCGCGATCTGATCAAGGTGGTGCGCAACGAAGCCGAAGGCGCGCGCGTCGCAGTGCGCAATATCCGCCGCGACGCCAACGGCACCCTCAAGGACATGGTCAAGGCCAAGACCGCGACCGAGGACGACGAGCGCCGCACCCAGGACGACGTGCAGAAGCTGACCGACAAATACATCGGCGAAATCGACAAGATGCTGGCCGACAAAGAGAAAGACCTGCTCGCAGTCTGAGCATGTCTGGCGAGCATATTCGGCGTGTCCACCCTGGCCAAGCAAACGATTCCGGCAAGCAGCGATGTGCCGCGGCACATTGCCATCATCATGGATGGCAATGGCCGCTGGGCGAAGCGCCGGCTGATGCCGCGCGTGGCCGGACATCGCAAGGGCGTCGAGGCGCTGCGCGGGGTGATCCGCGCCTGCGCCGAGCGCGGCGTGTCGCATCTCACGGTATTTGCCTTCAGTTCTGAAAACTGGCGGCGTCCGCAGGAAGAAGTCACCCTGCTGATGGAGCTGTTCATGCGCGCGCTGGAGAATGAAGTCGCGCGCCTGCATGAAAACGACATCCGCTTTCGCGTCATCGGCGATCTGTCGGGTTTTTCCGGCCGCATCCAGGCGCTGATCCGCGACGCCGAAGCGCTGACGCGCGACAATACCCGTCTGACCTTCACCGTGGCGGCCAATTATGGTGGGCGCTGGGACATCGTGCAGGCGGTTAAGAAGCTGATGGCGGCGGGCGTGACGGCGGAAGAACTGGATGAAGACGCGCTGATGCGGCAGCTCAGCCTGGCCGAAGCGCCCGAGCCGGACCTGTTCATCCGCACCGGCGGCGAGCAGCGCATCAGCAATTTCCTGCTGTGGCAGCTGGCCTACACCGAGCTGTATTTCACCGACGCGCTGTGGCCCGACTTTGACGCGGCGGCGCTGGACGAGGCGATCGCCTCTTACCGTAGCCGCGAACGCCGCTTTGGCCGCACCAGCGAGCAGGTTCGATCCGTGTCGTGACGGCATTCCGGACCCCGCACCCATGAAACCGATAACGATCAGAGTGCTTACGGCCGCGCTGCTGTTGGCGGTGTTCGTGCCTGCCGTTCTGTGGGCGCCGGCATGGTTGTGGGCGGCCCTGATGGCCGGCCTGATCGGCGTGGCCGCCCACGAATGGGCGCGCCTGAGCCATTTCCCGCCGCTGGCCGCGGGCGCCTATGCGGGTCTGCTGGCGCTGGTTGCGCTGGCCTTGCCGCTGCTGGCCGCCGACTGGCCCAGCTACCAGAGCGCGCTCATCCTGCTGGCCATTGGCTTCTGGCTGATTGTCGCGCCGCTGTGGCTGCTGGGGCGCTGGCAGGTAGCGCAGCCTTTCCTGCGCGCCGCAGTCGGCATCGCGGTGCTGCTGCCGACCTTTGCCGCGCTGCTGTACCTGCATGGTCGCGGCCCCGGCGTGCTGCTGGGGGTGATGGCGATCGTGTGGATTGCCGACACCGCCGCCTTTTTCGCCGGCCGGCAGTTCGGCCGGCACAAGCTTGCGCCGGCCATCAGCCCCGGCAAGACCTGGGAAGGCGTGGCAGGTGCGTTCGTTGCCGTCGCGCTGTATGCGGCGGTCCTGAGCGAGGTGGTCGGGCTGCCGCTGCTGTCGCTGCTGCTTATGGTGTCCGGCCTGCTGTACCTGTCGGTGCTGGGCGATCTGTTCGAATCCTGGATCAAGCGCCTCGCCGGCATGAAGGACAGCGGCAGCATACTGCCCGGCCATGGCGGCGTGCTCGACCGCATCGACGCCCTGACGTCCACCCTGCCGATCGCCACCGGCCTGCTGATGTGGCTGGAACGCTCCGCATGACTACAAACGACAAGACACCGCGCGTCCTCACCATCTTGGGCGCCACCGGCACCATCGGCGTCAACACGCTCGATGTGGTGGCGCGCCATCCCGATCGTTTCGAAGTCTTCGCCCTCACCGGCGCCACCCAGGTCGAGCGCATGCTCGGGCAATGCCGCACCCATCGTCCGCGTTTTGCGGTGATGAGCGAGCCGGCCGCGGCCGCAACCCTGCGCGCGCGGATTGCCGAAGAAGGCCTGGCAGTCGAGGTGCTGGAAGGCGCCGCCGCCCTGATCGAGGTGGCGACCGCGCCCGAAGTCGACACCCTGATGGCGGCGATCGTCGGCGCGGCCGGGCTGCCGGCGACGCTGGCGGCGGCGCAGGCGGGCAAGCGCATCCTTCTCGCCAACAAGGAAACCCTGGTGGTGTCGGGCCAGCTGTTCATGGATGCCATCGCCGCCAGCGGCGCCGAGCTGCTGCCGATCGACTCCGAGCACAACGCCATCTTCCAGGCGCTGCCGCGCGACTTCAGCGGCGACTTTCAGCAGGCCGGGGTGAAGGCGCTGTGGCTCACTGCGTCCGGCGGTCCTTTCCGCACCCTGTCGGCCGAGGCGATCGCCGCGGCGACGCCGGCGCAGGCGGTGGCGCATCCCAACTGGGTGATGGGAAGGAAGATCTCGGTCGATTCGGCCAGCCTGATGA
>DASTEA010000248.1:0-2374 GCA_035710075.1 Thiobacillus sp. | reverse complement strand
ATGACGGGCTAAATTATTCGGCGTCTTCTCAGGGCTCGTCTTGTGTCGGCGCTGCCAACAGGCTTTGCACGGCCTGCCGGATGGCCGCTTGCCTCGCCTCGCATTGCAGTTCGGCATGGAACCGGCCGTCGCGATACAGATAGACCGTCGGCAGATGAAAGATGCCGAAGTAGCGCGCCATGCCGGTGGCCTCGCTCACATCGACTTCGAACAACGCGTGGGCCAGACCGGACAGCGCCTCCGGCAGCAGGCCTTTCCACGCCCGGCAGGCACCGCAGTGCGGCGCGCTGAACAGCACCACGGCCATGCCTGGAGCCGCGGCGAGGCAGGCATGAAAATCGCCCTCGGCCAGGCGTGAAAAAGCGGGTAGGGCGGCGCCATCCGGGCTGCTAGAATCGCGCTTTTCGTCCAGGCGTTGCGTCATGCTGTTTCTCGAACTCTTCGGTTATCTGCTGCTCATCCTGGTGGCGGCGGAAATCTTTGTCAACGCGCTCGAACATCTGGGCGAAAAACTCAATATCTCGGAAGGCGTGACCGGCTCGCTGTTCGCCGCGGTCGGCACCGCCATGCCGGAAACCCTGGTGCCGCTGCTGGCAATCTTCGCCGGCACCGGCAATGCAGCGATCAACCAGGAAATCGGCGTCGGCGCGATTCTCGGCGCGCCGCTGATGCTGTCGACGCTGACGCTGTTCCTGATGAGCGTGGCGGTGGTGAAGCGTCGCGGCCTGCTGGGCCACTTTACGCCCGAGAAAACCGGCCTCAAGCGCGACCTCGACTTCTTCCTGATGGCGTTCGTGCTGGCCTTCGTCGCCATGTTCGTTCCGCATGGCGAGGGCTGGGTGCGCGGCGCGATGGCCTTCGGCATGGTGACGATCTATTTCGTCTACGTCATGCTGACCCTGCGTGCCTCGGCCGGGCTGGTGGAAGAGGGCCACGCCACCGAGGCGGGCTCGCCGATGCTGCTGAGCCGCCTGGGCGCGCCGCAGAACCTGTTTTTCATCGTGGTGCAGCTGGCGCTGGGGCTGGCGCTGCTGGTCACCGGCGCCAAGGGCTTCATCCACGGCGTGGAGGCCGCCGCGCCCATCATCGGCATTTCCGCGCTGCTGCTGTCGCTGTTGATTATTCCGATCGCGACCGAACTGCCGGAAAAAGTGAATTCGATCCTGTGGATCCGCAAGCGCAAGGACACCCTGGCTTTCGGCAACATCACCGGCGCGATGGTGTTCCAGGGCACGCTGTTGCCCGCCATCGGCATTTCGCTGACGCCGTGGGCGCCGCAAAAGGAAGTGCTGCTGGGGGTGGTGATCACCCTGGTCGCGGCGTTCTGGCTGCGCTGGGCCGTGCTGAACGGCGGCCTGCGCGTGTGGCACCTGCTCGTCAACGGCGCCCTGTACGCGACTTATCTGACCGCCGTTCTGGTCTGAGCGCTACCCCTAGCCGGGCGGCTCGCGGCGGAACGGTCCGTCGAGTTCGTCCATGTAGTGGCTGATGGCGTCGGTTTCGCGTTCCAGGAAGCGGTCGACCGCCTCGCGGAATTCGGTGTTTTCCAGCCAGTGCCAGGAATGCGTGGCGGTCGGCACCAGCCCGCGTGCGAGCTTGTGTTCGCCCTGCGCGCCGCCTTCGAATACCTGCAGTCCATTGACGATCGCGTATTCGATGCCCTGCTGGTAGCAGGTCTCGAAATGCAGGCCGGGCACGTATTCCAGCGTGCCCCAGTGGCGGCCGTACAGCCGCTGGCTGTCCTTGATGCAGAACGAGCAGGCGATCGGTTCGCCCTGTTTTTCTGCAACGATCAGCACCAGGCTGTCCGGCATCGTCTCGCGCAGCTTCGCAAAAAAAGCGCGGTTGAGATGCGGCTCGCTGCGGTGGCGGTCGTAGGTGTCGGCGTAGCAGCGGTAGAAATGGTCCCAGTCGGCGTCGGTGCTCTGCCTGCCTTCGACCCAGCGGAACGTCACCCCCAGCTTGGCGAGCTTCTTCCTTTCCTGGCGGATCTTCTTGCGCTTGTCGTGCGTCATCGCGGCAAGAAAATCGTCAAAGCTGCCGTAGCCCGCGTTGTTCCAGTGGAACTGGAAGCCGCTGCGGTGCATCAGCGGTGTCGCGTTGAGCGCGGCATGGTCGGGCTCGGTGGGGAACAGGATGTGCAACGACGAGCAGTTCAAGTCGCGGGTGAGCTTCAGCGCAGACTCGATCAGCGTGGCGCGGTCGGCGTCGTTTTTCGCCAGCAGGCGCGGGCCGGGCACCGGTGAAAACGGCACGCAGCAGACCAGCTTGGGGTAGTAATTGAGGCCATGGCGGCGGTAGGCGTCGGCCCAGGCCCAGTCGAAAACGAATTCGCCCCAGGAATGATGCTTGACGTAGAGCGGCATCGCGGCTT
>DASTEA010000247.1:0-4794 GCA_035710075.1 Thiobacillus sp. | reverse complement strand
TTGCCTCCTGAGCAGTCATCAACGCTTGAGGCAAACCACCGGCGCTTCCTTGTGAGACATTCGCTATGGTCATGATGCTCTCCTGCTTAGATGTCATTGACCATTCAAAGTGGCTGGGTCAAGTGCCAAGTGCATTTGTTTTCGAGGTAGCACCAACCTCGTTATGGCAACTGCGCAAGACGCCTGCCGGCCTGACTTTTTCCCGGTTAAAAGTTTGCTGTGTCAGATCGAAGGTGACGATTTTTTCGTGCTTACTTCAGATTGCATGGTGATGCTCCTTTCTTGCCGAGGCCTTCATAGCCAGCCTCCCGTGAAGCCTGCTCGCCGCAAGCCGCCGACGATGTATGGGCACCTTTGCGTCAATTGCCACAACAAGCCGGTACGATAATTTTCGATCATCAGAACCGTCGGTCCTTCATTGAGTCCGAAATGCCACGGCGATACCCAGCCGTGGGGATTGCCGTATGCACCAGGGTAGGTCGGATTGAAGGACGCCTTGAAGCCGTAGCGGTTGGACTCTGTCAATTTGATGTCATGAATGCAGTAATCGAGCACGGGCAGCACAATCTCGGGCGCGAATGGCAGCGACGCCGCCACCGCCCACGGCGCGATCGTGCCGTCGTCCGGCCCGTACGGCACACCGCGTCCTACATAATCGAAGAACTGGCGCTCGATACCGGCTACGTTGATGGTGTCCGGACCGGGACCTTCGCTCGCGGTCAGGCCCCAGCAGTGCCCGCCGTAGTGCGCGAACTTGAGCGGGTTGTCGATGGCGTACTCGTGTTGCACATAGGTCGCGCGCCGACTGTTCTCGAAATAGTCGATGCCCTTGGCACGCATGAAGGCGTCCTGGATACCGCGAAAGTCGACCCAGATATGCGAGAGCTGGTGCGTGAATAACGGCCCGGCATAGAGATAGTCGTATCCGTAACAGTGTTCCCACCGGTAGGTGGTAGCCCACGCCGCATAGGCGCTCTCGGGCAGCGGATGAGTCGGCGAACCCAGCCCCAGGATATACAACAGCAGCGCCTCGTCGTAACCTTCCCAGCGGTAGTTGAGGAAGCCGCTTTCAGGCTTCCAGCCATGCGTGACGGTTGCACCCTGGTTCTGCGCCCACGGCCAGTCGGCGCGGCGATAGAGCGCGTCGGCGAGAGTGCGGATTTCATGTTCTTCGGCCGTATCGGCGTCAAAGTACACCCCCGCCGTCAACGCCCCCGCCAGGAGCAAAGCGCTGTCTATCGTCGACAGTTCGCATTGCCAGGCGCGCCGCCCGGTCTCCATGTCGAGAAAATGGTAGTAAAACCCCTGATAGCCGGTCGCATCAGGCTCGGGGCCTTGCGGGCTGTTCCAGAAAAACCGCAGCGTAGTCAGCGTGCGTTCTACCGCCGAAGCGCGCGCGATAAATCCGCGCTCGACGCCCACCGGGTAAACCGCCAACGCGAGGCCGGTGGCGGCAATACTGGCAGGCCAATTTGCTTCGGTCTTGTCGATCACCAGCCCGTTGACCGGATTCGTCTCGTGCAGAAAATAGTTAAATGATGCGTGCTGCAGTTCTTCCAGTTCGGCAGGGCCAGGACGTTCCGCGAAAACCTTTCCCATCCGACTTCTCCCCAAGGACATCACAGCTTTCCGGAGCGGGAAATCCCGCGCGCGAGACGCCAGGTAAACCACAACGCCAGCGCGTAACCTGCCGCCGCCAGCAGCGGCATCTCGCCGAGGCGCGGCCCGATCGAGTGCTGCATCAGCAACGAGGCGGCGATGTAGAGGCCCAGCGTCACCAGCGCCAGGGCCACGCGGTTGCTGCTGCGGTCGAGGTGCTGCTCCAGTTCTTCCATGCCGTGGTGCTGTACCTGCAGTTCCAGGCCCTGGGCGCGTATCCGGTGAATCCAGGCGCCGAGCTCGGCCGGCAGTTCGTGCATCCCGGCTGCGGCCTCGAACCGCAGCCGGTCGAGCCCAGCTTCCGCGCCGGCGCCGGTGGAGGAACCGAGCACGTCTTCGGCCTTGCCGAGCAGACCCTGCAGCAGATTGAACTCCGGGTCGAGATCGCGCACGGCGTTTTCCAGCAGATACAGCATGCGCATCAGAACCAGCAGGTTATGCGGGATGCGGATGTTGCGCCCACGACCGAGGCGCGCCACCCGCACGAATGCTTCGGCCAGCGACCAGTCCTTGAGCGGCAGACCGGCGTCGTCCTGGATGATCTCCTGCAGTCCCTGGCGGAACGCCGCGCGATCGAGCGGCTCCGCGAGCAGGCCCAGATCGAGCGCCGCATCCAGCATCCACTCACTGTCCTGACGGACGAAGGCGAGCAGGAACGCCGCCAGGTTGCGGCGCATGGGCGGATCGAGCGCACCGACGATGCCAAAGTCGTGGAAACAGATGCGCCCGCTCTCCATGATGAACAGATTGCCGGGGTGGGGATCGCCATGAAACAGGCCCATGACGAAAATCTGCTGCAGATAGGCCTCGACCAGAGCCTGCGCGAGTTGCGGCCCCTGTGCGCGCACCGCGGGATCGTCCACGCGCCGCCCGCCGCTCAGCTCCTGCACCAGCGCCGACTCCGTATAAAGCCCGTCGATCACCGCGGGGACGTATACGGTCGTCGAGCCCCGGAAGGCCTCGACGAAGCGCAGGGTATTGCGCGCCTCGCGGCGGAAGTCCGTCTCCTTGCGCAGGTTGGCCCAGATTTCGTCGACGAGGGCGAGCGGCTCGTAGCGCCGCAGCCACGGCAATAGCGCGAGCAGCACGCGCAGCACGCCGCGCAGTAGGCGCATGTCGCGGTCGATCTGCGCCTTGATGTGCGGTCTGCGGATCTTCACCACCACCGGCCGGCCGTCGTGCAGGCGCGCGCGATGCACCTGCGCGATGGAGGCCGCCGCCATCGGGTGCGCCTCGAATTCGGCGAACAATTCGGGGATGGGTTTTCCCAGCGCCTGTTCCACCTCGCGCCACGCGACCGCGTCAGGAAACGGCGCGACATGGTCTTGCAGGCCCTGCAGCGCGCGGATGTACTCGTCCGGCAGCAGGTCGCGGTGCAGGCTCAGGCCCTGTCCGAGCTTCACGAACGTCGTACCCAGCCATTCGACCGTGTGGGACAGCCGCTGCGCTGGTGTTACCGCTGGTCGCCATAGATGCAGATGCACCAGCAGCCACCACAGCAGATAAGCGCAGACCGCGAATCCGATCTGGAACAGTCGTCTCAGGCCATACACAATGTCTCCTTGCCCAGAGGTTTGCGCGGAAGCGGTTTATCTCGTGCGCCATCGCGCTGTGCGATTGAAATCTCGGCTTGTGCTCAACCGCTTGCGGCCATACCGGCGGCGCGAGCGAAATGCCGGCGACGGTGGAAGCCCACCGCTGTCCCTCCGCCGAGCATTCGCCTGATTCGGCCTCCGCGACATCTCGTACGTAATGCCGTGGTTCAGGAACAGCCCGCCCGGTTTCAGCAGGCGCCGGGCCGTGCCGAAGTAAACGGGGAAATTCCCGATGCCGACATGCTCGAACATGCCGACGCTGACGATCTTGAATACCTTTGCAGCAACCCGATCGTGTTATTAACCGTGCCCATGGCGCGAATGCACTTCCAGGTTTCCAACCTCGCATTCCTCCATGTAATGCACGAAGCCGCGGCGCAATCGCTCCGCCCAGCCTTCGCCGAGCTTGACGCCCACCTCCACCATCTTCGCTTCGATCTGATCCGCCGTTGCCTGGATCAGGTCGTAGGTGAGGGTCACCGTGGTGTCGTCCTGAATCTCTATGTCCTTCACCCCCATCATGGCGCCCAATGCCTCGGCCAGGATCGCGGCGTCTTGCGGGGCCAGCGGCGTGTCGAGTTGGAAGCGCCTGCGCTTGAACAACTCCGCGCCTTGCTGCTTGGGTGCCTTCACGCCGGGCACTCCGATGTAGAGGTGGGGATTGTTAACGAAGCGCTGCCGGCATTGCTCCGAGCAGAAGGCATAGTGAAGCCCCTCGTATATCGTTTCGAACTGCGCCGGGGCGACCTCCATCCCGCAGACTGGATCCTTGACCGTGGCACTCATCGGTATCTCCTCGCCGGTCGCCTCATCCCAGTAAACCCTGGTAACGCACGCCGGTATTCAGATTCAGGTCCGCCCGGATCTGCTTCGAAGGTTGCGCCGCCAGGCGCTTGCTGATTTCGCTGTCGGGATCTTTCAGGTCGCCGAACAGGATCGCCTGATGTCCGGCCCGCTGGCAGGCCTCGGCGCAAGCGGTGATGCCGTCGCCGCGATCCACCTTGTGCACGCACAGCGTGCAGGACTCGACCGTGCCGATGCCTCGCGGCGCGTAGGCTTTCTGGTCGTGGGTCTCCTCGTGAATAAGCGAGCGCGCCTTGTAGGGACAGGCCATCATGCAGTAGCGGCAGCCGATGCACGTGTGCTTGTTCACGAGCACAATGCCGTCGGCGCGCCGGAAGGAAGCCCCGGTGGGGCAAACGTCCACGCAGGGCGGAAACTCGCAGTGCTGGCACATGATGGGGAAGGCTTGCGTGTGGCCGTTCTGCTCATCGGTGACGGTCAGCTTGCGGATCCACTGCGCATCGGTCCTGGGCCGCCCGCGGCCCCAGACGCCGTTCTCCGTGAAACAGGCGTCGACACAGGCGGTGCAGCCGTCGGCGCACTGGTTGGCATCGATCAACAGCCCCCAGCGTTGCAGGCTGGAAGCGGCCTCCTCGGGGGAGCGCGCCCGGGCAAGTTCGATCAAATGCAAGCCGGACCCCAAGGTGGCCGCTGCGGCAGCGCCGCCGGCCAGGCTCAGAAAATCACGTCGGTTCAT
>DASTEA010000246.1:0-2634 GCA_035710075.1 Thiobacillus sp. | reverse complement strand
AGACGAGGTGTATGTCACATGAACGCAGCCAATATCAGCGTCGAAGTCATTTATGCCTTGCCGGCGCAGCAGCCCCTGCTGCACGTCCTGCTTGCCGAAGGCGCGACGGTGGAAGACGCCATTCGCGCATCCGGCGTGCTGGAGGCCTTTCCCGAAATAGACCTCGCCAAGAGCAAGGTCGGGATTTTCAGCAAGCTGGTCAAGCTGGATGAAAAAGTGCGCGACCGCGACCGGGTGGAGATCTATCGCCCGCTGATCGCCGACCCCAAGGAAGTGCGCCGCAAACGCGCGGAAGAAGGCAAGGTCACCAAGAAGGGCGGCGGCGATGCCGCGTCCGAGAACGCCGCGGCGGCGGACCAACCGGAGCCGACCTGATCCATCCTCGCCAGAACGGCAGACAATAAAAAGGCCTTCCGGAATGGATCCGGAAGGCCTTTTTGCTGCAGCGGGCTGACTTAATCGCCGACTTTGAGCACCGGGTAGTTGAGCTGGTCCAGACCTTTCTTGACGTGGTCGCTGGCCAGCTTGGACTTCTTGATCACCGTGTCGCTATCGCCCTTTTCGGCGGCGGCTTCGGCAGCCTTCAGCGCGTCTTCTGCAGTCGTCCACAGTGCATTCTTGGCCTTGGCATTCTTGACGTCAGCCTGGGCAGCGGTGAGCGCGGCCTTCGCTTCGGCGCTGATGGCGCCCTTGGACGGGGCGGCCTTTGCAGCCGACTTGTCGCCCTCCTGGTTGACGTAAAGATCGGCGCAACCAGACAGGCCCAGCAGGGCGGCGGAAGTCAGCGCAAGCAAAACTTTGGACATTGTTTTATCTCCTCGAGTTATATGGCGTTCAGGGGTCGGGTTATGCACCGCGCGCGCCCTAGCAGATTGAATGCTGCCGCAAAGTTAGCTGCATCAGGCACGGGAGTCAACCGCCAGCCGAGCAATTGGATTGGTAAATTACGACCACGGGTGGGCGCGGCAATCGCCGGTTTGTGCGGGGCAGGGGCGGGCGCGTATAATTCCGCTTTGCGTTAAGGAAAGCCCATGCGTGTTCTGCAAAAAGCGCTGACGTTCGACGACGTTCTGCTCATTCCCGCCCATTCTGCCATTCTTCCCCGCGAAGTCAGCCTGTCCACGCAGTTGACCCGCACGATCACCCTGAATTTGCCCCTCCTGTCCGCCGCGATGGATACGGTGACCGAGGCGCGGCTGGCGATTGCGCTGGCGCAGGAAGGCGGCATCGGCATCATTCACAAGAACATGAACGCCGAGATGCAGGCCGCGCAGGTTGCCGCAGTCAAGCGCTTCGAATCCGGCGTGGTGAAAGACCCCATTACCGTCACGCCGCAGATGACCGTGCGCCAGGTGCTCGAGATCACCCGCGCGAAGCGCATTTCCGGCCTGCCGGTGATCGACGGCGGCAAGGTGGTCGGCATCGTCACCAACCGCGACCTGCGCTTTGAAACCCGCCTCGACCAGCCGGTAGCCAACATCATGACGCCGAAAGAGCGGCTGGTGACGGTGCGGGAGGGCGCCAACCGCGACGAGGCGATGGCGCTGCTGCACAAGCACCGGCTGGAGCGCGTCCTGGTGGTCAACGACGCCTTCGAGCTGTGCGGTCTGATTACCGTCAAGGACATCCAGAAGTCGAGCGAGCATCCGCTGGCGTGCAAGGACGCGATGGGCCGCCTGCGCGTCGGCGCGGCGGTCGGCACCGGCGAGGGCACCGAAGAACGGGTGGCCGCGCTGGTGGCGGCCGGCGTCGACGTGATCACCGTGGATACGGCGCACGGCCATTCCCAGGGCGTGCTCGAGCGGGTGCGCTGGGTGAAGCAGAACTACCCCAACGTGCAGGTCATCGGCGGCAACATCGCCACCGCATCGGCGGCGGCTGCGCTGGTCGAGCATGGCGCCGACGCAGTCAAGGTCGGCATCGGCCCCGGCTCGATCTGCACCACGCGCATGGTCGCGGGCGTCGGCATGCCGCAGATCACCGCGGTGGCGAATGTGTCCGATGCCCTCAAAGGCAGCGGCGTCGGCGTCATCGCCGACGGTGGCATTCGCTATTCCGGCGACATCGCCAAGGCGCTGGCCGCTGGCGCCAACTGCGTCATGCTCGGTGGCCTGCTGGCCGGCACCGAGGAAGCGCCGGGTGAAATCGAACTGTTCCAGGGCCGCTCCTACAAGTCCTATCGCGGCATGGGATCACTGGGCGCGATGCAGCAGGGGTCAAGCGACCGCTATTTCCAGGACACCGAAAAGAGCGCCGAGAAGCTGGTTCCCGAAGGCGTCGAAGGCCGCGTGCCCTACAAGGGCAGCGTGCTGGCGGTGATCCACCAGCTGATGGGCGGCCTGCGCTCCAGCATGGGCTACCTCGGCGTTGCCACCATCACCGACATGCACGCCAAGGCCGAATTCGTCGAAATCACCTCGGCTGGCGTGCGCGAATCGCACGTGCACGATGTGCAGATCACCAAGGAAGCACCCAACTACCGGGTGGAATAGCCGGCCAACACCGACGCACAGGGGGACGCATGGGAAACAACCGCTTGGCGGCAGCCTTGGTATTGGCTTTGGGGATGGCGGTTGCAGCTTGGCTGCTGGCTGACGGCATCGCCAAGTTCAAGCAGTTCGAACGCAGCGTCGA
>DASTEA010000245.1:0-7970 GCA_035710075.1 Thiobacillus sp. | reverse complement strand
ATCCACATGATCCAGATGCTCTTGGGCGCGCTCGACGCGCCGGGCAACTTCCGCGCCCGCGCGCCGTACCCGAAGCCGATTCCGCCGCACCAGCTGCCGGAAAACAACATCGACATCATCAACGCGCCGAACACCCCGCTGTCGCGTCCGCCGCTCGGCTTCCCGACGCGCCCGGAAGACCTGGTGATCGACGAGTTCGGCAACCCGCTGCGCATCGACAAGGCCTATTCGTGGGAGGTGCCGATCGCCTCGCACGGCCTGATGCACATGGTCATCACCAACGCGACCAACCACGATCCGTACGCGCTCGACACGCTGATCCTGTTCATGGCCAACATGGCGTGGAACTCGACCATGAACACGTCGAACGTGCAGGACATGCTGCGCGCGAAAGACCCGGAAGAGCCCGGCCAGTACAAGATTCCGTTCCTGGTGGTGATTGACGCCTTCCATTCGGAAATGACCAACTTCGCCGACCTGATCCTGCCGGACACCACCTACCTCGAACGGCACGACTGCATTTCGCTGCTCGACCGGCCGATTTCCGAGCCGGATGCGGCGGCCGACGCCATCCGCTATCCGCTGGTCAAGCCCGAGCGTGACGTGCGGCCGTGGCAGGAGGTGATGGTCGAACTGGCGTCGCGCCTGAAATTCCCGGCGTTCACCAAGCCGGACGGCGCGCGCAAGTTCAAGGACTATCCCGACTTCATCGTCAACTACGAGCGTTCGCCGGGCGTGGGCTTCCTCGCCGGCTGGCGCGGCAAGGACGGCACCAAGTCGCTGAAGGGCGAGCCCAACCCCAAGCAGTGGGAAAAGTACATCGAGAACGAGAGCTTCTTCGCCCACCACTGGCCCGACAACCAGAAGTACATGCGCTTCGCCAACAAGGACTACCTCGACGTGGCGGCGGACGTCGGCTTCATCGGCAAGGTCGAGCCGATCATCATGCAGTTCTATTCCGAGCCGCTGCAGAAATTCCGCCTGGCGGGGCAGGGGCTGTACGACGGCCCGCAGCCCAACAACCAGGTCGACCGCGAGCGCTTGGTGAAGTACTTTGACCCGCTGCCGATGTGGTACGAGCCGCTCGAGCAGCAGCGCGTCGACAAGGACGAGTATCCCTTCTTCGCGCTGACCCAGCGCCCCATGTTCATGTACCACTCGTGGGATTCGCAGAACGTTTGGCTGCGTCAGCTCATGGCGCAGAACTACATGTACATGAACGCGCGCAAGGCGGCCGAAATGGGCATCAAGGACTTCGACTGGATCTGGGTCGAGTCGCACAACGGCAAGATCCGCTGCCAGGTCAAGACCATGGAAGGCACCCAGGAAGACACCGTCTGGACCTGGAACGCCATCGGCAAGCAGAAGGGCGCCTGGGGACTGAAGGAAGACGCCTCCGAGGCGACCAAGGGCTTCCTGCTCAACCACCTGATCTCGGAACTGCTTCCGGAAAAGGCCGGCGAGCGCCGCGTCACCAACTCCGATCCGGTGACCGGGCAGGCGGCGTGGTTCGACCTGCGCGTGCGCATCTGGAAGGCCGCGCCGGGCGAGACCGGCTCGTGGCCCCAGTTCGACGCGCTGAAGAAATTGCCGGGCGACAACTACGACCGTCCCAACGTCCTGCGTTACGACGCGCGCAGCCACGAAAAGAACTGAGCAGTAACCTGTATAAATAAAGCGAGCACAAAATGAGACGTGGATTGGTCATCGACCTTGACGTGTGCGTGGGCTGTCATGCCTGCGCCATCGCCTGCAAGGAATGGAACGCCTCCGGCACCATCGGCCCCTTGTCGGACTACCAGCCCTACGGCGCCGAGCCGTCGGGCGTGTGGTTCAACCGGATCCGCCATTACGAAATGGACGAATATCCGAACAACAAGACGGTCAACTTCCCGATGTCGTGCATGCATTGCGAGGATGCCGACTGCGTCACCGTGTGCCCCACCGGCGCCTCGTACAAGCGCCCCGAAGACGGCATCGTGCTGATCGACCAGGACAAGTGCATGGGCTGCAACTACTGCTCGTGGGCCTGCCCGTATGGCGCGCGCGAACTCGACCGCTCCAGCGGCACGATGAAGAAGTGCACCCTGTGCGTCGACCGCATCTATGACCAGGAGCTTCCGGTCGAAGAGCGCCAGCCCTCGTGCGTGCTGACCTGTCCCGCGCATGCCCGCATGTTCGGCGACTTCGACGATCCCGATTCGGCGGTGTCGCGCACCGTGCGCGAGCGCAGCGGCTTCCCGCTGATGCCAGAGCTCAACTACAACCCGACCAACCAGTATCTGCCGTCGCGCCGCATGCCGGTGATTCCGGTCGACACCAAGCCCAAGGGCGGCCTGAAGGAAAGCATCAAGCAGTTCGCCAACAAACTGGTGCGCCGTTAATCAGGAATAACCCTGCATCCCGCTTTTTGGCGCCGGCATAACCTGATGGTTGGTCGCCGCCAAAAAGCAGGATGCTGAATTATCAGGAAAATATTATGCATCCCGCATTTTCAGTCATCTTCTTCACCGTGGCATCGGGCGCCGGCTTTGGCCTGATCTCGCTGCTGTTCATTGCCGACTTCTTCAAGCTCGGCGGCGGCTTCAGCCAGGATCAGCTCGTCGCGGGCGGTCTCATCGCGATGGGGCTGGTCGTGTTCGGCCTGCTGTCGTCGACCTTTCACCTCGCCAATCCGAAAAACGCCTGGCGCGCCTTCAGCCGCTTCCGCACCTCGTGGCTGTCGCGCGAGGGCGTGTTTGCCGTGGTGTTCATGCCGCTGGCGCTGATCTACCTCGGCAGCATCATGTTCGACGCGCCGCTGTGGCTGCGTGGAACCTTCGGCTTTCTGTCGGCGGTGATGGCCTGGATCACGGTGTTCTCCACCGGCATGATCTACGCCTGCCTGAAAACCATACGCCAGTGGAACACCCCGTTGGTGCCGGCCAACTACCTGGCGCTGGGCTACGCCAGCGGCAGCCTGCTGCTGCTGCTGGGCGCCGTCCTCGCCGGTCTCGACACCACACCCTACATCGCGATGTCGGCGCTGATCATCTCGATCGCCGCCGTGCTGAAGGCCATTTACTACTTCTGGATTCGCAGCCCGGGCCTCTCGCCGACCATCAACACCGCCACCGGACTCACCCGCGCCAAGGTCAAGCTGCTGGACACCGGCCATACCCATGGCACCTTCCTCACCCAGGAATTTGGTTTCCAGATCGCACGGCAGAAAGCCGGGCTGCTCAAGGTCATCGTTTTTGGGCTGGGTTTTGCGCTGCCCGGCCTGATGCTGGTATGGGTGTTCAACCAGCAGGGCGGCCAAACCGCTGCCATCGTCGCCGTCGTTGCAGGAATTGCCGGCGCCGCAGTCGAGCGCTGGTTGTTTTTCGCAGAAGCGCGCCACGTGGTCAACCTGTATCACGGCGCCCAGCGCTGCTGATTGCACGGATGCTGGGCGGTCCGCCTCTTGTGGGAGGCCTGCCCTCGGGCCGCGTGCGGCACGGGTTTGGCTCTGATCGCCCGCCTGCGCGGCAGCCAGGCCACAGGCTTGGCTTGTCCCGCGCTTCAGGGTATATTAGCAAACGCTAATTGTTAAATTGTAGGAGTGTGACCCTTATGTTTGGACTATCAGGTTTCAAGGAAGTCGATCCAGGTTACGTCGCGGAAATCGCCACCAAGGGCGCGCATCTGATCGATGTGCGCACCGAAGCTGAGGTCGCGCAAGGCGTGATCGATGGCGCCATCCACATCCCGCTGCACTTGCTGCCGCTGCGTACGGCCGACATCCCACAGGACAAGCCCGTGGTGATCTACTGCCGCTCCGGCGCGCGCTCAGCCCAGGCGTGCGCGTTCATGGCTTCCAAGGGATTTGACAACATGCACAACCTGGCTGGCGGCATCATGGCATGGGCGCGTTCAGGCAACGCGCTCAGCCTGCCGCGTTAAAGCCCAGGGCAAGGCCTACTCGAGTCCCCTGGATTTACCCCGCCGCGCAGCAAATTCGGTTGCAATGGGGGCGCTTCTGGTTTAATGTACCGCAGCGATTTTTAGTACATACTTATTTAATTGATTTAGCGTTAGGAGAACCCAATGAATTTCGATAAAGAACTTGATGCACGTGGTCTGAACTGCCCCTTGCCCATCCTGCGCGCCAAAAAAGCACTGGGAGAAGTCTCCAGCGGTCAGGTGCTGAAAATCCTGTCCACCGATCCGGGTTCGGTCAAGGATTTCGCCGCTTTCGCCAAGCAGACCGGCAATGAACTGCTGTCGACCGCCGAAGCGGGTGGCGAATTCACCTTCTTCATGAAGAAGAAGTAAGCACAAACCCAAATCAGCGCCGTCTGTTCTCTGAACACGCGGCGTTTTTTTTCGACTGCAACAGGAGAGAGACAAGAACATGGATACTAAAAAAATGGCCATCATCGCCACCAAGGGCACGCTGGACTGGGCCTACCCCCCGTTCATCCTGGCCTCCACGGCGGCTGCGCTGGGCTACGAAACCCAGATTTTCTTCACCTTCTATGGTCTGCAACTGGTTCGCAAGGATCTGTCCGTGCTTAAGGTGAGCCCCCTGGGCAACCCGGGCATGCCGATGAAGATGCCGTTCGGCCCCAAATGGTTCAAGGACATCAACTGGAACATGCCCAACGCCATCCAGGCCATCATCCCGGGCTATGAAAGCGTGGCAACGGCCCTGATGAAGCAGACCATCGCCAACAATGGCGTGGCGACCATCCCCGAGCTGCGCGAGCTGTGCCAGGAAGCCGAAGTCAAATTCATCGCCTGCCAGATGACCGTCGAACTGTTCGGTTTCAAGCACTCCGACTTCATCGACGGCCTTGAATACGGCGGCGCTGCCACCTTCTTCGAATTCGCCGGAGAGACCGACGTCTGCCTGTTTATTTAAGAAACAGCGTCCAATCGGATTGCCTCTGATTGAAAAATGAGCCGAATGCATTCGGCTCATTTTTTTTGTGTCTTTTGTACCACACTTGATTTTGATTATTCGATTAAACGGGTTGGCCTTCTTGGCTTAGCCCTTGTCTGGGCGTAGCCTTCGGAGAGGCTATTCAGTTAGCTTATCTGTAGTAATTTTGCCACTAGGAGACATTAATAATGAAGCTCACACGCGTATTCGCATTCATGGCACTGGCCGGTCTGGCCGGCAGCGCTTTCGCCACCAATGGCTACTTTTCGCACGGCTACGGCATGAAATCCAAGGGCATGGCCGGTGTGTCCACTACCAGCACCGAAGATGCCTTCGGCGGCGCCAACAACCCCGCCGCTATGGCGTTCGCCGGCAACCGCTTCGATTTGGGGGTAGACCTGTTCAGCCCGCAACGCGAGGCCTCGCGCACCGGTAGCACGGGTATGGCTCCTTTTTTCCCGCCGATTGATGGCAGCTCAGAGAGTGATTCCAACTACTTCCTGATTCCTGAGCTCGGCTACACCCATCAGGTCAGCAGCACCCTGGCGGCGGGCGTCACGGTTTACGGCAACGGCGGCATGAACACCGACTACCCGGCTTTCGCTAACAACTGCGGCTCAAGCAATCTGTTATGCGGGCAGGGCGACCTGGGTGTCGATCTGATCCAACTGATTGTCGCGCCGACCATAGCGTACAAGGTCGCACCGAACCATTCCATCGGCGTGTCGCCCCTACTGGGTTATCAGGCCTTCGAGGCTCGAGGTCTTCACGCGTTTGAAGGAATTACTTCATCTCCCGGTAATGTCACCAACAATGGGCACGATGATGCCTTCGGCTATGGCGTTCGCATCGGCTACCTGGGCAAGGTCACCCCGACAGTGACCATCGGCGCGGCCTACGCCTCCAAGATGGATTTCCAAGAATTCGACGACTACAGAGGTCTGTTCGCTGAGCAAGGCGATTTCGACATTCCCGAGAACTACAACCTCGGCGCGTCCTGGCAGGCAACTCAGCAGATCAGGCTGGCAGTGGACTACCAGCGCATCAACTACAGTGACGTTGCCGCTGTCGCCAATCCGAGCGGCCCCGCTGCTTTCGCATGCTTCATGGGTGATGTGACGCAGTGCCTGGGAACGGACGGAGGTTCCGGTTTTGGCTGGCAGGATGTCGATGTGTGGAAAATTGGCGTGGAACACAAGCTCAGCCCGAACTTTACCCTGCGTGCCGGTTACAGCCACACCGATCAACCGATCCCGAGCGCTGATGTGGAATTCAACATCCTGGCGCCTGCGGTTATCGAGGACCATGTCACTGTGGGCTTCACCTACACGCTGGCTACCGGCAACGAACTGACCATGGCCTACATGCATGGCTTCAGCAACGACGTTACTGGTCCCTCGCTGTTCTTCGGCGGCCAGGATAAGATCGAGATGTACCAGGACTCACTGGGCATCCAGTACAGCTGGAAGATGTAAACCAGCAACTTGACCTGATCAAAAACCGGGATCGCAAGATCCCGGTTTTTTATGGATCTTCGGACCCACAAAAAAGCGCGGCCTCGACCGCGCTTTTTTGTGGGCGCCCCACGAATCAGCCCAGCCGCGCGTGCTGCGCCTTCAGCTTCTGCAGCATGGCGGCGAAATCGGCCAGCCGCGCCTGCTCCTGCTGCACGACTGCGGCGGGCGCGCGGTCGACGAAGCTGGGGTTGGCCAGCTTGGCTTCGGCCTTTTTGATCTCGCCCTGGATGCGCGCGATTTCCTTGGCCAGGCGGGCGCGCTCCTCGTCCTTGTTGATTTCAACCACCAGCATCATCCGCATGTTGCCGACCAGGGCGACCGGGGCGTCGGCGTCGGGCAGCGCGGGGACGGCGCTGACCTCGGAGAGCCTTCCCAGCGCGACGATGTAGGACGCCAGCGCGCTGATCACGTCGGCGTCGCCTTCGATCACCAGCGGCACCTTCTGCGCGGGCGACAAGTTCATTTCGCCGCGCAGGGTGCGGCAGGCGTTGACCAGTTCCTTCAGCAACTGAATGCGCGCGACGCTGTCGGGGTGGCGTTGCGTTTCGTCGATCCGTGGATAGGACGCGAGCATGATGCTGTCGCCGGTGACGCCGGCGAGCGGGGCGACCTTCTGCCACAGTTCTTCGGTGATGAAGGGAATGATGGGGTGGGCGAGGCGCAGCGTGGTTTCGAGCACCGTTGCGAGGGTGCGGCGGGTGGCGCGCTGCTGTTCGGGCGTGCCGCTGTTCAACTGCACCTTGGCGAGTTCCAGGTACCAGTCGCAGTATTCGTCCCAAACAAACTCATACAGCGCGCGCGCGGCCTGGTCGAAGCGGTAAGCGGCAAAGGCTTCCTGCACCTCGCTCACGGCCTGCTGCAGGCGCGCGGCGATCCAGCGGTCGGCGTCTGAAAACGCCATCGGCAGGCGTGCGTCCTGGCCGCAGTCGTGGCCTTCCAGGTTCATCAGGGCGAAGCGAGTGGCGTTCCACAGCTTGTTGCAGAAGTTGCGGTAGCCTTCGGCGCGCTGCAGGTCGAACTTGATGTCGCGGCCGTGCGTGGCCAAACTGGCGAAGGTGAAGCGCAGGGCATCGGTGCCGAACGCGGCGATGCCCTCGGGAAATTCGCGGCGGGTGCGCTTCTCGATGCTCGGCGCTTTCCTGGGATCCATCAGCCCCTGCGTGCGTTTGGCGACCAGCTCGTCCACCGCGATGCCGTCGATGAGGTCGATCGGGTCGAGCACGTTGCCCTTCGACTTGCTCATCTTGTGGCCTTCGGAGTCGCGCACGAGGCCGGTGACGTAGACCTCGCGGAACGGCACCTTGCCGGTGAAGTGCAGCGACATCATCACCATGCGCGCGACCCAGAAGAAGATGATGTCGAAGCCGGTGACCAGTACCGAGGTCGGCAGAAAACGGTCGAGCTCCGGCGTCTGTTCCGGCCAGCCCAGCGTCGAGAAGGGCCACAGCGCGCTCGAGAACCAGGTGTCGAGCACGTCCTCGTCCTGCGTCAGTTCGCGGCCGCCGGCCTGCTTGCGTGCCTCTTCTTCGGTGTATGCGACGTAGAAG
>DASTEA010000244.1:0-3559 GCA_035710075.1 Thiobacillus sp. | reverse complement strand
GGCCAGCCCGATGGCCGACCAGAAGGCCATGACGACGTAGATGAACATCGACATCCAGGCCGCCGGCACATGGATGAAAATGATGCGATAGCCCTCGCCCTGCTGGAAATCGGTCGGTGCGACGAAAAAACTGATGTAGAGGCCGACCGTCGTCAGGATGAAGGCCAGCGCCGCGAACCACGGGATCAGCTTACCGGCCAGGGGGTAGAAGGTCGACGGCGAAGCGTAGTAGTACAGATTCAATGCCTACTCCACAGAAACTTTAAGGGCCATTGCGCTCACCCAGGGGGCCAGCAACAGCGACATCATCAGGAACGCCCCGAGCAGCGAGAGATGCGCTTCCGAACCGGTGCCGGAGAGTACGCCCTCCACCGCGCCAGCACCGAAGATCAAGGCCGGCACGTAAAGCGGCATGATCAGCAAGGTGATCAGCGCGCCGCCGCCACGCAAGCCCAGCGTCAACGCGGCGCCGATGCTGCCAAGCAGCGACAGGATGGGCGTCCCGATGGCCAGCGACAGAACCAGAATCCACAGTGCATCGGCCGGCAGATTGAACTGGATCCCCAGCAGCGGCGCAATCAGCAGCAGCGGAATCCCGTTAATGATCCAGTGTGCGATCGCCTTGCCGAGGGTCAATAGCGTAGTAGGATAGGGCGAGAGCAGCATTTGTTCCAGCGTGCCGTCGCGATAATCGTCGGCGAACAGCCGCTCCATCGACAGCAGCGAGGCCAGCAGCGCCGCCACCCATACCACCCCTGGCCCGATGGTGCGCAGCATGCCCGGCTCCGGCCCGATGCCGAGCGGAAACATGCTCACCACCATGACAAAGAAGAATTGCGCGGTGAGCCAGTCGCCACGGCGACGCGCTGCCAGCAACACATCGCGGCGAATGACGGTGAACAGGAATTTCAGCATCGCGGCCCATGCGCAACCACGCTAGTCCCCGACCGAGAGGATTTTGGGCGTCAGGCCGTCAAGCGCCAGCGGCTGGTGGGTGGTCATGATCGCCAGGCCACCCGCCACGACGTGATCGTGGATCATCTGCTCCACCATCGCGACGCCGTGAACGTCGAGCCCGGTCAGGGGTTCGTCGAGGATCCACAGCAATGCGCCCGCCGTCATCAGCCCGGCCAGCGCCACGCGCCGGCGCTGGCCGAAGGACAACACGCGAGCGGGCAAATCCATGCAACGCGACAGGCCCACCTGCGCCAGCGCAGCCACGGCGGACGCGTCATCCAGAACACGGCCATCCAGCGCGGCCGCGATCCGCAGGTTCTCCATCGGCGTGAGATCGTCCTTGATGCCGTTGGCATGACCGATGTAGGCCATTTCCCGGCCGTATTGTTCATGTGCCTTGCTGATGGCTTCGCCACGCCAGCGCACCACGCCAGCGGCAGGCACCGACAGGCCGCAGAGGATACGCAACAGGCTGGTCTTGCCGTGACCATTGCCTCCCCGCACCAATAAAGCCTCGCCGTTACCCAACTCGAAACCCAAATTCTTGAACAACAGACGCTCGCCGCGTTCGCAGGCCAGCTCATTGGCAGAAAGCATACTTGGCATCATCACTCATTGAAACAGCAGCGTGGAGCTTATCCGAAACGGCAGCATTTAACACGGCCGCGGCAGCGCGAGCGGCTGACAATTCACTCAAGGCACAAAAATACTAAATCACCTATGCTCAAAGTGGTCTGCGTTGTAGTGGAAGGGTGCTCGATTGCGGCGACATCCTTCCGCTGAATTTATAACAAAGCAAAACTACGGGAAAAAACATGATGCGCGTCTTCCTATCCATTCTGACCGCATGGGCGGTGTTCCACTTGCCACCGACCTTGGCCCAGGCCCAGGCCCAGGCCCCGGCGCAGGCGCAGGAACCCATCACCAATGAAACCTGCAAGACCTGCCACGTTCCCCACGAGGAACACAAGGTCAACGCCTATCACAGCGACTGCCTGACCTGCCACACGCCGGAACCCAAGCATGTCGTCGAGGGCGGCAAGGGTACGGTCAAGTTCCCGACTGCGGACAACTGCCTGTCCTGCCACAAGAACAACGACCACAAGCGCATGAACTGGGCGTTTTCCCCGCATAAAAAGGCCGGGGTCGAATGCAACAACTGCCACGGCAATCATTCGCAAGAGGTCCATTTGAAAGACGGACAGGAGTTCAAGGGGTTGAACGTCGGGATGTGGAAGTCCGACAGGAATTCGGCGGTGTGCATGAGCTGCCACAAGGACGTCGCCGCCCGCATGAACATGCCCTCGCACCACCCGGTGAAGGAAGGCGGCCTGTCCTGCGTGAACTGCCACGATCCCCACACCGGCAAGCAGACCACCCTGGCCGGCAAGACCGAGCAGTGCACCCAGTGCCACCAGAACGTGCGCGGGCCCAAGGTATTCGAGCACGCACCGGTAGTGGAGGACTGCACCACCTGCCATAACCCGCATGGCTCGCCCAACCGGCGCCTGATGCAACTGGCGCAGCCGATGCAGTGCCTGCAGTGCCATTCGATCGCGGCCACCCGGCACACCAAGGCCGGCACGCCCAACGGCGCCCAGATGCGCAATTGCACCAACTGCCACAGCGCCATCCACGGCAGCCACAGCGACCCCAAACTGAAATACTGAGGCGGGAGACAGACATGACACGCAAGCTTTCCATTGCTTTGATGCTGCCGTCGCTCACCCTGCTGGCCGCCTCGCTGCAGGCCGCCGAGGTGACCACCCCGCCCGCCGCCACCCCGGCGCCCGCCGCGGAAAAACCAGCCGCTGATGCGCCCGCCGCAACACCCGCTGCAACGACCACCGAGGCCGAGGCGCCGGAAGAAGGCGGCCGCGTCACCACCGCGGTCGTCACGCCGCGGCTGTTCCTGTTCGACTATTTCGACGGCGTCGGCGAGGACAAGACCCACTTCCTCGAACGCTACGACTACCGCGAAGCCTTCTCCGGCGACACCCGCTCCGGGGTCTACGGCGACGTCGACCTCGACGTGACCGTCACCGAAGACGAGCGCGACGTGTTCGTCCTCGAGCGACGCGGCTTCGGTCAGCACAACCATCGCGGAATCGCGAAGTACAACACCGACACGTTCGGCGTCTACGGCAGCTACTCGCACTACCGCTCGGCCACCGGCGGAATCGACTACCTCTTCAGTCCGGGGCAGGTGGCCGGCGGCACGGTGCAAGCCGGTGGCGGCCAGGGACCAGGCCCCGCGCCGGGCGATGGCGGCCAGGGACCAGGGCCCGGGCCGGGCGATGGCGGCGGCCCTTTCAGCACATTCAGCGACACGGCCAACCGATTCGACTACCACATCGACCGCACGACCTACGGCGCGGGCTTCAAGGTCAAGCCGACGGTGCTCGCCGACCAGGCGACGGTGGCGGTGGACTACCAGGGCTATAAGCGCGACGGCAACAAGTTCGCGGCTTTCCTGCTCGACGCAGGGCCGAGCCGCTGGCGCGGCGTGAACATGAACGTCGACGAGCGCATGAACCGGGTCGGCCTGACCTTGTCAGCGTCGCCGAAAAAAAGCTTCGAAGTGGCCTACGAGGTGTCGTTC
>DASTEA010000243.1:0-7579 GCA_035710075.1 Thiobacillus sp. | reverse complement strand
TGCCGAAGCTGCCATTCCTTCGAGGCGATGGACTTCGAGGCGCAGTCCAGGCGCCCCCGGCACAAGCACAACCAGGCCATGCAGAGCGGCGAAACCTGCATCGACTGCCACAAGGGCGTCGCGCATGCCCTGCCCCCTGCGTTCCTCGCCGATGACTGATCCCAGAAAGGAGGCTGTCATGGCCCGCGCATCCACGAACTTCCCGAAACCGGCGCGGCGCGGAACATTCGGGGATCGCGTCTGCCTGCGCTGGGCTGCCGCGCTGCTGTCAACGTTGTTGTACGCCTCCCCGGGCTTCGCCGGCCATCCGCTCATCACCGAGGACACCGGCACCCAGGGCCGCGGCAACTGGCAGCTCGAGCTGACGGCGGAAGTCGGACGCGAAGATGCCTTCGGCACCACCGAAGACGCGACCGATTTCGCCGCGGTGCTCAGCTACGGCCTGAGCGACAGCCTCGACCTGCTGCTGAGCGTGCCCTATTCCCACACGCGGACGAACGGCAATGGGCTCCACACGTCCGACCGGGGACTGGGCGACGTCGGCGCGGATCTCAAGTGGCGCTTTTTCGAGGAGAGCATCGTCAGCATCGCCACGAAGGGCGGCCTGACCGCGCCGACCGGCGACGATGAGGACGGTTTCGGCGCCGGCAGGTGGACCTACAACATCAACCTCGTCACCTCCATCGAGAAGGCGCCCTGGGGTTTCCACATCCACCTCGGCTATCAGCGCAACCGCAACGTTCACGGCGAACGTAGCGCGATTCATCACCGTTCCCTGGCGCTGACCCGCGAGGCAACGGAGAAGCTCATGTTGGTCGCCGACCTCGGGAGCTTCACCACTTCGGACCGCAGCTACGACGAGGATACGGTGTTCCTCATCCTGGGCGGGATCTATGCCCTGCGCGACAACCTCGACCTCGACTTCGGCGTGAAGCGCGGCCTGACCGATCCGGAAACCGACACCACCGGGCTGCTGGGCCTGGCGATCCGCTTCTGATCCGCCCGGCACCTGCGACTGGCGCGCGCCCTGGTCCCGGACGGTTGAAAACGCGAGACTGGCCCGGCTAGTCAGGGCACCATATTCGCTTACAGCTGGGTTGCAGAATTTCGTGGGCAAGAAAAAGCCCGGAACGAATCCGGGCTAAATATTTGAATCTGTTGGTGGCCAGTCTCGGAATCGAACCAAGGACACGCGGATTTTCAATCCGCTGCTCTACCAACTGAGCTAACTGGCCAAAAGAGGCGGCAATTTAACCGGTTTGCCGCATTCAAGTCAAGCTGAAACCGCGGCGACTGGCTCAGCACGCCAGGCCATGCAGGCTGCACAGGTGGCGTTTGACGAGCGCCAGCGCGATCCACAGCCAGACCAGCAGGAAGAAGGTGAGCGCAGGCACGTGGGCGTCGAGAATGACGCGCGGGGTGACGAAGCGCACGGCGCGCACGGCAGGGCTGGCGATGAGGCGCAACAGCCGATAAAAAAGGTTTTGCTCGCGATATTTTCCGGCCAGCAGTGCCAGTACACCCTGCCCGAGCAGAGCGAGGCTGGCGATTTGGGTAAGGGCGAGCAGAATCTTGACCAGCAGGATGTCGAGTTGCATGAAGAGGGTTCCAGAAACCAGTCCGGCAGTTTAACGCAGCTTGTCAGGCTGACGCCTGGCCGTGACAATGTGCGCTGATTCCACTCCGTAATCGATCCCACGATGAATTATGACCGTGTGCGGCATGGCCTGCGGGGCATGCTCCTCAACACGCTGGGCCAGCGCGAGCAGGCGCTGGCTGCCTATCGCGACAGCCTCGCAGCCGACCCGGAGCATGTGGAAACCTTGCGCACGCTGGGCTGGCTGGAGGCGCAGCAGGCGCGCTGGACGGCGGCAGAAGCCTGGCTGGCGCGTGCAGTTGAAATCGCGCCGGACGACGCGCACACCTGGTTCAATCTTGCCTATGCGCGCGACAAAGGCGGCATGGACGACGCCGCGATCGTGGCGTTTCAGCGGGCGACCGAGTTGAATCCGAACAACGACCGCGCCTGGTACGGGTTGGGGATGCTGCACGCGCGGCACGGCCGGCACGCTGACGCCGCCGCGGCGCTGGCCGAGGCCGGTCGGCTGCAGCCGATGAACGGGCTGGCTTGGTATGCGCTGGGAATGGCCTGGCAGCATTGCAACGAGCCGGACAGGGTGGCAGCAGTGATCGAGCATACGCTGACGCACGATCCGCAGACTGCGCAGCGCTTGATTCGCGATACCGGGCGCAGCGACTACGCTCACCGATTGGGTTGAATGTTGAGGGCGTAAAAAAGCCAGCCTCGCGAGGCTGGCTTTTTTGTTGCGCGCCCGAAGGCGCGCGTGTTGCAACGATCAGGCCGCGCGGGTCTCGATGTCGTTCACCAGGCTCGGATAGCGCACGTGGTCGACCAGTTGCTGGATTTCCAGGCTGGGCGCACGCGAGATCAGCGAGCCGATGATGACGCCGAGGAAGCCGATCGGCATGCCGAACACGCCGGCGGCGATGGGCTTGATGGCGAACCATTCGTTGGCGGGGACACCGCCGAAGAACGGGTAGGTGATGACCATGTAGTACATGCACACGCCCAGACCGGCCAGCATGCCGATGACCGCACCGGCGTAGTTGGCGCGCTTCCAGAACACGCCGAGCACCAGCGCCGGGAAGAACGCCGAGGCGGCCAGCGAGAACGCCGCACCGACCAGGAACAGAATGTCACCCGGTTTCAGCGAGGCGGTGTACGCGGCGAAGATGGCGACCACCAGCAGCAGGCTCCTCGAGATGGCCAGGCGACGGATGGTCGAGGCCTTCGGGTCGACCATCTTGTAGTAGACGTCGTGCGACAGCGCGTTGGCGATGGTCAGCAAGAGGCCGTCGGCAGTCGACAGCGCAGCAGCCAGACCGCCCGCCGCCACCATGCCCGAGATCACGTAGGGCAGGCCGGCGATTTCAGGCGTCGCCAGCACGATGAGGTCGCCGCCGATGGTGATCTCGGCGAGCTGCACGATGCCGTCCAGGTTGATGTCGACGATCTTCATCAGGGTCGCATCCACCGCCTGCCAGTTCGCTACCCACGCCGGCAGCGAAGAGAATGGCAAGCCGACCAGGTTGTTGTAGACCTCGAACTTGACCAGCACCGCCAGTGCAGGCGCGGTGAAGTACAAGAGGAAGATGAACAGCAGCGACCAGAACACCGATTTGCGCGCTTCACGCACGGACGGCGTGGTGTAGTAGCGCATCAGGATGTGCGGCAGCGAGGCGGTGCCGACCATCAGGCACAGCACCAGCGCGATGAAGTTGCGGCGCTTGATGTTGGACGCCTGCTTATCCTCGGCTTGCGCGGCGGCGATTTCCGCTGCACTGGCGTCGGGATTGCTCCTCAGCAGATCCGCCTCGGCGCCCTTGCCGGAGAAGGCCTCGGCATGCGCCGAAACCGGACCGGTCTTGGCCTTGGCGGCGTCGGCCGATTTCTTCCACTGCGCTTTCAGCGCGTCGGGGGTGGCCGGGAAGTCGGCGGGACTGCCGGCTTCGGTGCGCTCGGCTGCGATAACGGCGTCGCCGTTGCCTGCGGCCACGGCTTCGTCGAGCGCCGCGGCCTTGGCTTCGAACGACGCCTGCTGCGCCTTGAACGCCGCGCGGGCCGAAGCTTCGGCTGCGCCCTTGGTGGTCTCGGGATTGTTGAACTCGTTTTCCAGCTGCGTCACCTGCTGCAGCACCTGGCCGTAGGCGACCTGCGGAACCGGGTTGCCGGTGTGAGCCACCGACAGCCACACCACCGGAATCATGTAGGCGATGATCAGGATGATGTACTGCGCCACCTGGGTCCAGGTCACTGCGCGCATGCCGCCGAGGAAGGAGCACACCAGGATGCCGGCGAGACCGAGGAACACGCCGTACTGGAATTCGATTCCGGTGAGACGGGCGGTGATGATGCCGACGCCGTAGATCTGCGCGACCACGTAAGTGAAGGAGCAGATGATGGCTGCGATCACGCCGATGGTGCGCGGCAGGTTGCCGCCGTAGCGGGTGCCGAGGAAATCGGGGATGGTGAACTGGCCGAACTTGCGCAGATAGGGCGCGAGGAACAGCGCCACCAGCACGTAGCCGCCGGTCCAGCCCATCACGAAGGCGAGGCCGTCAAAGCCGGACAAATAGAGGGTGCCTGCCATGCCGATGAAGGACGCGGCCGACATCCAGTCGGCGCCGGTTGCCATGCCGTTGAACAGGGCGGGCACGCGGCGGCCGGCGACGTAGTACTCCGACACATCGGCGGTTCGCGACATGATGCCGATGCCCGCATACAGCGAGATGGTGGCGGCGAGGAAAATGTAGCCGATCCATCTGGGCGGAAGGCCCAGCTGCTCCAGGATCGCCAGCACGATGACGAAGGCGATGAAGCCGCCGGTGTAGAAGGTGTAGTACTTCTTCAGCTGCTGGAAGAACTGGCTCTGGGTGGTTGCGGTCATGTTATTCCTCTCCCTCTTGTACGCCGTATTCATTGTCCAGCTGGTTCATGCGCCGGGCGTAGAACCAGATGATCAGCACATAGATGATCAGGGAACCCTGGGCGGCCATGTAGAAGGCCAAGGGGAAGCCCATGATGACGATTTCATTGAGCTGGGGGGCGAAATAGATGACGACGAACGTCACCACGAACCAGATGGCGAGCAGGACTGCGGTGATCCGCAGATTCTTGCGCCAGTACTCCTGATGTCTCTCCGACAACTGCATGGCAATTCCTCCGTGAGCGTGAGTGGGTAACGCGCGCCTTATTGATTGGTGTTGCGCGTGCGCGGAAGTCTAAGGACTTGCTGCGCGACCGACAAACAGATTAGTGCGCGCTAATGTACTGATAGCCAACGCCGGGCGCGCAGCAGGCCGCGCAGTTGATGCGCGGTGGTGAGGTTGTTGCGTTGCGCCGCCTGCAGCAGGACCAGCCACAACTCGGCGGTGGCGTAGGCATCCGCCAGCGCGCCGTGGCGCGCGTACACGGCAATGCCGAAGTGCGCCAGCCAGTCGTCGAGGTGGCGGCAGTGCGGCGCCGCGTCGGGGAACAGCAGCGGCGCCACGACCGCCGCGTCGAACCACGGTGCGGCGATCGACAGGCCCAGTTGCTCACGCACTGCGCGCTGCAGGACCGTCTGGTCGAATGCCGCGTGGAAGGCGACCAGGGGCGCGCCCCGGCTGAACTCCAGCCAACTGAGCAGCGCTTCGTGCGGCGTTTGGCCGGCGCGCTGTTCGCTGCCGCTGATGCCGTGGATCAGAATGTTGGCGGCAGCGGTCGATTGCGCCTGCGTGAGCCCGAGTTCGAGGCTGGCATCGAGTGCGATGCGGCCGTGTTCGATCGCCACCGCGCCGATCGCCAGCAACGGATCGCGCTGCGCGTCCAGCCCGCCGGTTTCCACATCGGCCACGCACCAGCGCATATCGGCAAGCGGCCGCCTGAGGTCGACCTTGTGGCGGGCAAGTGTCGCGCGCCGCGCGCTGCTGGCGGCGTCCAGCGGCGGCAGGGTTAAACGGGCAAACGGCCAGATCACAGCTGGTAATCCATCGCCAGCCGCGTCTGCACCTTGCGCGCCTGGCGCAGGGCTTCCTTCAGAATGCGACGGTCGAGCGGGTTCAGCGTGTCGGGGTCGAGACGGTTGTCGGGCGCAATGCCGGTGCGCTGCTGCTCATGCTGATGGCGCAGCCGCAGCAGCTGCAGAAAGTGGAACGCGCGGTTCCAGTCGGCCAGTTCGGTATCCGGAATATGCAGCGCGTGCGCGGCCGCCCGCAGCCGCTTGGCGGTGTTGGTCTGCGAACTGCCGGCCGCCAGCGCAAAAATTCGCGCGGCGTCGACAAACGGCGTCGCCCCGTTGAGCTTGAGATCGAGCGTGTGCGGGTGGGCGTCGTTGTCCGACAACACGAAGTCGCGCACCACGCCCAGCGGCGGGCGGTTGCGCAGGGCATTGCCGGCCATCTGGTGCAGAAAGCGCGGATTCTTCCGCGCGGCGCGGTTGAGCCAGGCGCGCAGGTCGAGCGCCAGCGCGGCATCGCCTGCAAGCGGACGAAAATCGAAAAAGATGCTGGCGTGCAGCAGCGCTTCGGGGCTGCCGTGGTCGATCCACTGCGTGAACTGCTGCTGCCAGCCGGCTGCCGACAGGCACCACTGCGGATTGCTCGCCATGATGCCGCCGCGGCACAGCGGAAACCCGCAGGCGTCGAGCCGGTGGTTCACCCGCAGGGCGAAGGCCAGCAGCGCCGCGCGCTGGGTGTCGTCCGCTTCGGCAAAGATCAGCGCATTGTCCTGGTCGGTGGCGAGCGTCTGTTCCATGCGGCCTTCCGATCCGAGCGCCAGCCAGCACCAGCGCAGCCCGTCGAGCGCGGCATCGGCCTCGCCCTCCAGCGCGATGATGCGCTCGGTGAGGCGGTCGTTGAGGCTGGAAATGATCGCGGTGAGGTTTTCCGCGTCCATCCCCTGCGCCAGCAGGCTGTGCGCAAGGTCGCCGATGTCGAGCGCCAGCGCGAGCAGGCTGTCGGCGTCTTCGCTGCGCGCAATGGCCGAGGTGATGCCTTCCACCGACAGGCGGCGCAGGGCGAACACGTCCTTTTCCGATACCACGCCGGCCAGCTTGCCGTCCTTGATCAGCGGGATGTGATGGATGGCCTGGCGCGCCATCAGCACCAGCGCATCCGCCACCGGCGCATCGACGGAGAGGGTCGCCGGATGCGGCGTCATCACGGCCGAAATCGGGGTGGCCAGCGGCACCCCGGCCAGGGTCACGCGCGCCAGCACATCCTTCAGGGTGAGGATGCCGAGCGGCTGCCCGGCTTCGTCAGTCACCACCACCGAGCCCACTTGCGCGGCCTCCATCGCCGCCAGCGCGTCGGCCAGCGGCGTGGCGGGCAGGGTTGCAAGCGGCGTACGCCGGATCAGGCTGGCGAGCGGGCGCGCAAAGCGGCTTTCGTCGTCGAGCGCCAGCGCGTATTCCGATTGCACCGCGCGCTGCGATTCCTCCAGCAGGCTGGCGATGCGGCGCGTGCAGAAATCGTTGAACTCGCTGCTCTTCGCCAGCAGCGCATGAAAGTCGGCAGCCGCCAGCAGGTAGCAGAAGGTGTCCGTTGCTGCGACGTAGCGGTTGGCGGCGCCGCGCCCCGCGAGCAGCGCGCCCAGCGGAAACATCTCGCCCGTCGCCAGCTGCAGCACCGTCTGGCCCTCGGCGGTGGCGCCTGCCACCGTACCCTGCTTGACGATGAACAGCGTATCGGGCGGTATGTCGGCGGGCTGCAGCAGCACCGCGTCGCGCGCGAAATAGGCCACCGACAGGCGCTGCACCAGCCATAACAGCTCGTCCTCGCCCATCGCCGAAAACGGCGCCTGCCGCCGCAAGGCGTCGAGGGTTGCGTGGTGCAGGCTATTGGCGAGCGGGATAATATGGGTCATGGGTCGGACCGGTGCCGGTTTTTCTACAATTTACAGTGCATCCGCGATCGGATGCAAAAATTGCCGGGCTCGATAAGCTCGGCCGCCTCGGCATGCGGGTGGGCCGGCGCGATCCGCTTACGCGCAGGCCGCTGAGCCAGCACCCCAGAAACT
>DASTEA010000242.1:0-3583 GCA_035710075.1 Thiobacillus sp. | reverse complement strand
AAACGCCCCGAGACGATGATCGACCCGCGCATCGAGCAGCAGATCTACCACTATTTCACGGCGACGCGGCACGTTCTGGTTTGATGAAAAAGCCAAAGAAAAAACCCAGCGATAACGCCGTGGCAACAGCGAAGTCGTTTTTTTATTGGGAAGGCGAGACGCTGGTGCTCAACATCCTGGGAAAACCGAGTGCGAAAAACGATGCAATCGGCAAACCCTATGGCCATCAGCTCAAGGTCAGCGTCACCGCGGCCCCGCGCGCGGGCCGTGCCACCGATCACATGGTGAAATTCCTGGCGCAGGAATTCGGCGTCGCGACGGGCGACATCGAGGTGGTGTTTGGCCGCATGAATGTGAACAAGCAGCTGCGCATCAAGGCCCCCAAGCGGCTGCCGGCGGTCATTGGCCAGCAGGAACTGATCTGACGGCGGTTTGGCTGGAGTAGGAGCGGCGCCCTCGCCGCGATTGCTTGCGCCGCGCAACCCCCAGCATTCGGCCCGGGGGCGGGCCTCCTACCAACGTGCCCGAGCCACCGGGCTCAGTCCCCTTCCAGCAATTCCAGATTGCGGCTGCTCCAGTTCAGCACCGCTGTCCTGCGGTGCATGTTTTCCGCCAGTTGCGGAAATTCACGCGTGATGACTTCGGCTGCAAAGCCGGACAGGAAGCGCGACTTGAGTTCGGCACGCGCGCGGTCGACGCCGATTTCGGCATACGGCGCCGAGGCCAGCAGCAGAAAGCCGTCGTCCGGGATTCGCCCCGCTGCCATGTTGTCCTGCAGGATTCCGGCAGCCTTGCGCACCGGGTCGGCGAGGTCCGGGCTGTAGGGTCCGATGATGAGCGCCTGGTTGGGCATGTGCAGCCAGTCGAAACCGCGCCCAAGGCAGATGACCCATTCGCGGTGTTCGATGTCGAGTTCGCGGGCAGCTCCGCGCACCTCGGCGACATGCCGGATGTTACCCTGCACCAGCGGCAGCAGGTCGGCACGCATTTGTTCGGGCATGTCCGGAAACAGGGCCTGCAGACGCGCGGGCAGGGTTTCGGTTTCGGTCACGCTGGACGCATCGAGCACAGCGCCGTTCTGGCCATGCAGGATGAGCGCGTCGTCGTCGGTTTCGAATCCGCACACCAGCGGGTAGACGGTTTGATGGCCGGTGCCGAAGACCTGTTCGACCTGGCGGCGGATGGCGAAGGTGTGCGCGCGCGCGGCCTCGGTGTCGAAGGCGAATCCGGCGCAGCCACGCTGCGGATCGCCCTTCGAGTAGTGATAGGTCGACGTGATCAAGGCGCGCCGGCCTTCGCGAACGACCGCCATCACGTAATCCGACAGCACCTCGCCCAGATGCGGCCAGCCCAGATCAAAGCGCCCGCCCAGGTTGCGGAAGGGTTGAATGATGCCCATCGGGGTTTCCGTCGCCACCGGAATGTTGATGCGGCCATCCATGCATTTGAGCACGCCGATCGCAGTGGGATGCTCGGCCAGATAACGCTTGCGGGACAGCCAGATTTCCGGGCTGGCAAAGGACTCGGCGTGGCGCTTCGCGTGGCTGAACAACCAGTTGATGCGGGCTTCGATGGGCTGGTCATACAGGTTCATGCAATCCCCCCTTTGTCCTTGTCGAAGCCATTATGGCAGCGCCCGGCGCTATCCGCGCCTGCCGGAACGGGCAGCGCACAGCGGCGCCACAGTCCCACCGCGCTCGGGGTTCCGGAACGAGGCTGAATTACCCTTAACGCGTCAGCCCGGCGTAGAGCAGGGGAAGTTTCTCCGGCAGCCGCTGCACGTGATCGACCACCATGTAGTTCTTCTGCCCGAAGATGCGCGACACGTAGTTGTCGGCGCGCGGGTCGAGGCTCATGCAGTAGGTCGTCACGCCCTCGCGGGCGACTTCCTCGACCGCCTTCTTGGTGTCGTAGCGCAGGTACTGCGGGTCGCGCACGTCGATGTCGGCCGGTTCGCCGTCGGTGATGACGATCAGCAGCTTCTTCGCCGAGCGCTGTAATTTCAAATGATGGCCGGCGTGGCGGATCGCCGCGCCCATGCGGGTCGATAGCTGGCCGGTCATGCCGGCGAGCTTGGCCTTCGGCCCCTCGTCCCAGTGCTGGTCGAAGTCCTTGAAGCGGGTGTACTCGACGTCGTGGCGGCCGTCCGAGCAGAAGCCGTGGATGGCGAAGGGGTCGCCCACCTTGTTGATGGCGTCGGCCAGCAGCACGCAGGCCTGGCGCGTCAGCTCGAGCACCGAGTACTCCTGGTCCTGCACCTTCTCGTTGGTCGACTCCGACAGGTCGAGCAGCACCAGGATCGAGAAGTCGCGGGTCTTCCTCACCGAACGCATCATGATGCGCGGGTCGGGCTGGTTGCCGAGCCGGATGTCGATGAAGCTGGCGATCGCCGCGTTGATGTCGATCTCGTCGCCGTCCTCCAGCTTGCGGATGCGCTGCACGCCCTGCGGCTGCATGGCGTCGAGCAGGAACTTCATGCGGTGGATCTCGCGCTTGTACTTGGCGGTGATGTCGTCGATCACCGCGAGGTCACCCAACTTGGCGCGTTTTTCCTGCACCGTGGCCCAAGCCGGCCGCTCCAGCTGGATCTGGTAGTCCCACTCGGAATAGTGGAAGGGCTCGGACACCGGCTCGCGCCCTTCCAGCTCGTTGTAGCTCTTGCCCATGTCTTCATACGGGAAGAGTTCGGTGGCGAGCACCCAGATTTCCTCGGCGTCGTCGCCGGCGGTCTCGACTTCGACCTCGTTCGCCATTTCCATCACGCTCACGTACTTGCGAACCTGTTTGAGGCTGTCGTAACCGGCGCCGGCGGCCTTGTTGAAATCGAATTCCTCGAATTCCCAGAAGTAGCGGTTGTCGTCGCGGTAGGGCGCGGCAAGGATGTCGGTGCGCGCGTTGAACGGGATTTTTTTCTGGGTCAGGCTGTGCGCCAGCTGCACGCCGATCTCCCACGACGTCTGGTTGTCGTCGAGCCGATCCTGGGCGGACGCGAACAGCGCGCGGCCTTCCGCGATCCACGCATCGTCGTCCTGGTAGGTTTCGTCCAGCAGCGCGCGCGCCAGCCGGTTGAGGTAGTCGCCGACGCTCGCGTGCATCTGTGGCGTGGCGATGTGCAGCTTGCGCCACAGCTGCTTCAGCCCGGGAAAGCGGCGGATCGCCAGGGTTTCCACCCGCGCGTCCTCGATCACCGAGATCACCGCCATCTGCATCGGGTTGAGCGACTCGGCGGAAATCGGTTGCCGCGTCTCGACGATGTGGGCGGCGCAGTGCGCCGCGGTGGCGCGGTAGAGCTCGAGACCGGACACCGGCGCCTGCCCTTCAACCGTCCAGTCGTCGAAGGCGTCCGGCAGATGCAGCAGGTAATCCTCGATGTAGGGCCGGTAGCCTTCGCGCGCCTCGAAGTCGCCGGAGGTCGGGCGCATGAAGAAGTCGCGCGCCCACAGCGCGCGCAGATACATGTTGATGCGGCGCTGCACGTCGACCAGCAGGGTGCCCTTGCGCTCCTTCTGCAGCATCGCGATCGACTCCTTCGACGCCAGGCTGAAGTAGTTGATCTGCTCTTCGTAGTTGGTGCGGTGCGCGT
>DASTEA010000241.1:0-5839 GCA_035710075.1 Thiobacillus sp. | reverse complement strand
GCATCGGCAGCACCCTGTATGTGGCGCTGACCTGCGAGGACGTCGACGACGCTGCCAACACCCGCGGTCAAGGTGCGGTCATGGCCATCCGGCTGGGCGAGAAACCTGCCGTCAGCTACGTCGTCGCCGCCGGCAAGAATGCCCCCCGGGAAGTCAAACCCTCTTTCTTCACGGCTGGTGTCACCGGCTTCAAGGGCCCGGACAACCTCGCCAACGGCCCGGACGGCAAGCTGTGGATTCTGGAGGACAACGACTGGAGCGACATCTGGGTGTACGACCCGCGTTCCCGAGACGCCAACGGCGACGGCTACAGAGACGGCGTGCACCTGTTCGCCTCGCTGAAGGACAAGCCGGCCGAAGGCAGCGGCATCTACTTCGGCAAGGATCCCCACATCCTGTTCGTCAACGTTCAGCACTCCGGCACCGGCAACGACAAGACCATGGCCATCACCAGGACGCGCTAGGCCATGGGTCGCATTACAATGACCTGTTGCGCGCTGCACCAGCACTTGCCGGTTCGCCACAGAACGGTTTGATCTCCGCTATTTTTTGCTCTTCTTCACGCGTCTGTTTGTGGGGCCGGGCCGGCGAATGCCGGCCCGATGATGCTTAAGCCCTACTTGCCGCGGGCTTGAAAATTCCCCACATCACATCAAAATAAAGGCAGTAACTCAGGCTCAATCCGGCTATGGCAACCAAGCGAGAAGGCAGCACCCTACTGGAACCGACGGCGGCAAAAGTGAAGCCGCCGCCCTTGTATAAGGTTTTGCTTCTGAACGACGACTACACCCCGATGGAATTCGTGGTGCATGTCCTGAAAAAGTTTTTTGGCATCGACCAAGAACGGGCGACACAAATCATGCTCAAAGTCCATACTGAAGGTGTCGGTGTGTGTGGCGTGTTCCCGAAGGACATTGCCCATACGAAGGTCGAGCAGGTTGTGGATTTCGCGCGGCAGCATCAGCATCCGCTGCAATGTACGATGGAGGAAAGTTAGATGATTGCCCAGGAACTCGAAGTCACGCTGCACATGGCATTCATGGATGCACGGCAGAAGCGCCACGAATTCATTTCGGTGGAACACCTGCTGATGGCGATGCTGGATAACCCGTCCGCGGTGGAGGTGCTGCGCGCCTGTGGCGCCAACATCGAGGCCATGCGCGAACAGCTCGGCTCGTTTATCGAGGAACACACCCCCAAGGTGGTGGGCGAGGGCGAGGTGGATACCCAGCCCACGCTCGGCTTCCAGCGCGTGATCCAGCGCGCCATTCTGCACGTGCAGTCGTCCGGCAAGAAGGAAGTGACCGGCGCCAACGTGCTGGTGGCAGTGTTCGGCGAAAAGGATTCGCATGCGGTTTATTTCCTGACCCAGCAGGGGGTGACGCGGCTCGACATCGTCAATTTCATCTCCCACGGCATCACCAAAACGCCGCAGGGCGAGCCGTTGCCGCGCTCGGATGAGCCCAGCGAAACCAATGCCGAAGCGCCTTCCGCTTCACCGCTCGACAGCTTTGCGCAGAATCTGAATGTGCAGGCGCTGGCCGGCAAGATCGACCCCCTGATCGGGCGCGACCAGGAACTCGTGCGCGTGATCCAGACCCTGTGCCGTCGGCGCAAGAACAATCCCTTGCTGGTGGGCGAAGCTGGCGTGGGCAAGACTGCCATTGCCGAAGGCCTGGCGCGCCGGATCGTTGAAGGCTCGGTGCCCGACATCCTGGCGCAGAGCACGGTCTATGCACTGGACATGGGCGCCTTGCTTGCCGGCACCAAGTATCGCGGCGATTTCGAGCAGCGCCTGAAGGGCGTGCTGAAGCAATTGACCGACAATCCCAAGGCGATCCTGTTCATCGACGAAATTCACACGCTGGTCGGTGCGGGGGCGGCGTCCGGCGGCACGCTCGATGCGTCCAACCTGCTGAAGCCGGCGCTGTCGTCAGGGAATCTGCGCTGCATCGGTGCGACGACGTACACTGAATATCGTGGCATTTTTGAGAAAGATCACGCCTTGTCGCGGCGTTTCCAGAAGATCGACGTGCCTGAGCCTTCGGTCGACGAAACCGTGGCGATCCTGCGCGGGCTGAAATCGCGTTTCGAAGACCACCATGGCGTCAAATACACGGCGGCTGCGCTGACCACGGCGGCACAGCTGTCGGCGCGCTATATCAACGACCGTCATCTGCCGGACAAGGCGATCGATGTGATCGACGAGGCGGGCGCGGCGCAGCGCATCCTGCCGAAATCCAAGCAGAAGCGGACGATCACCCCGCGCGAGATCGAGGACATCATCGCCAAGATTGCGCGGATACCGCCCAAGACCGTGTCGTCCGACGACAGAAGCTCGCTGAAGACGCTGGACCGCGACCTGAAGGCGGTGGTGTACGGCCAGGATGTGGCGATCGATGCGCTGACCACCGCGATCAAGATGTCGCGCAGTGGCCTCGGCAATCCGCAGAAACCCATCGGCAACTTCCTGTTCTCCGGTCCCACCGGGGTCGGCAAGACCGAGGTGGCACGCCAGCTGGCCTACGTGCTGGGTGTCGAACTGATCCGCTTCGACATGTCGGAATACATGGAACGCCATGCGGTGTCGCGCCTGATCGGTGCGCCCCCCGGTTATGTGGGGTTCGACCAGGGCGGGCTGTTGACAGAATCTGTCAATAAGCATCCCTATGCCGTTGTTTTGCTGGATGAAGTTGAAAAGGCTCACCCGGACATTTTCAATGTGCTGCTGCAGGTGATGGATCACGGCACGCTGACCGATACGAATGGGCGCAAGGCTGATTTCCGCAATGTGGTGCTCATCATGACGACCAATGCGGGCGCTGAAATGCTCAACAAGGCGAGCATCGGCTTCTCCAACTCGCGCGAAAGCGGCGATGAAATGGGCGAAATCAAACGCATGTTCACGCCGGAATTCCGGAATCGTCTGGACGCGATCATCCCGTTTGCGTCGCTGACCGAGCCGGTCATCCTGCAGGTGGTCGACAAGTTCCTGATGCAGCTCGAAGAACAGCTGCACGAGAAGAAAGTCGAGGCGGTGTTTACCGATGCCCTGAAGGCCCATCTCGCCAAGCATGGCTTTGACCCGCTGATGGGCGCCCGCCCGATGGCGCGGCTGATCCAGGACACCATCCGCAAGGCGCTGGCCGACGAGCTGCTGTTCGGCAAGCTGGCGCACGGCGGGCGGGTGACCATCGATATTGACGCCAGCGACAAGGTCTGTCTGGAGTTTGAAGAGGCGGTTCCGGCGTAGTTTCCCTTAAAGGTTTGTGCATGCGTGGCCGTAAAGGTCACGCAGCTGCACATACGAATGCAGCGTACGCAGCACATTCGTCCAGGGGGGAGCACGTCCATGAAATTTCACTACGCACGGCGTATCGTCGCTGTCGCGCTAATTGGCGCATTGCCGGTCTGCGCCAACTCCGCTGAAACCGAAAGCAGCCAGCCCGTGTCTGGCAGTGTCGCCAATTCCGCTGAGGTGGATCTGGAGGCGGTAGGCGAGCGCATCCGCGAAACCGGGGCGCAGATCCGCAACGATCTCAAGAAGGCGCGCGCCCGACTCGAGGTACAGAAAGCGGAACGCAAGCGGGAAGCGGAGCGGGCGCGTCAGCAGGAGATCAAGGATGCGGCTGCGCAGGCGGCGCTCCAGGAGCAGGCCGCCGAGGCGCAAGCCCGCCGCGAGGCGGCGCAGCGGGCACAGGCGGCGCGTCAGGCTGCTTTGCTGGCGCAGCACAAGGCCGATGAGCAGGCAGCCCGGGAAAGGGCGGCCAAAGCGTTGACGGAAGCACGTCGATCGGCCGGTCCGAAAGGGATGGCTGACTGAGGGTCCTGAGGCGGTTGGCGCGCCTGCCGCGCCGTCCAGGCACCGGGAGGAAAGAACGGCGACGAACGGCCGCCGCCCAGTTTGAGGCGGCAGGTCATCCCTTCGGACCCGAAATGCCTTTATGGCCCGCGCCAGCACAAGCGTTGCAATGGGCGTCTGCCGGCCGCTTTGATTCATTCCAGGCAATCCTGCCGCCATGTCGCGCTTGCCGAGTCCGGCAGAATCCCGCACCATACGGCCACATTTTGTTAACTGGAGTGCCCATGAAACCCAACCATGTGTCGTTTATCGCCTTGACCATCCTGGCAGTGCTTGTGTCGGGCTGTGAAAAACCCGCCTCCGAAGTAAAAAGCAAGCCGGTGGCGACGGTGAACGGCGACAAGATCGGCGAAGCCGAATTGAACCTGGCGGTTTCCGGCATGGGCGAGTTGAGCGCGGCGCAGACCGCCGAGGCCAAAGCCAGACTATTGCAGGCCTTGGTCGACCAGCATCTAGTGGCGCAGGCTGCAAAAAAAGCCGGGCTTGACAAGGAACCCGCAGTGGCCGTTGCGATGGCACAGGCAAGCCGCCAGGTTCTGGCGGAGGCCTATGCGGAACGCAGCGTCAAGGATGTTGCGAAACCCTCGGAAGCCGAGATCGCCGAGTATTACAGCAAGCATCCCGAGCTTTTTGCCCAGCGGCGGATTTACCGCATCCAGGAACTCGAACTGAAGCTTGATCCGTCGCGTTTGTCAGAAGTCGAGGCCAAGCTCAAGAGCAGCCATTCCCTGGGTGACTTCGTCAACTGGATCAAGGAACAAGGCATCGAGGGCAAGACTGCCACGGCGGTCAAGCCGGCCGAGCAGATTCCGGCGCCCCTGCTGGCCCGCCTCAGCCAGATGAAGGATGGCCAGGTGACGATTATTCCGGGTCGCCCCGGGCATGTGTTGGTCCAGCAGTTGCAGGAAAGCCAATTGCAGCCTGCTTCGCTGGAACAGGCACATGACGCCATCGAGCGGGCCCTTATGGCCGAGAAACGCAAGGAATTGATGGAAGCGGAGCTGAAGAAGCTGCGTGAAGCGGCCAAGATTGAATACACAAGCGGTTACGCGCCGGCTGTCGAAGCAAAATCCGGTGATGTAAAAAACGGGGACATAAAAAATAAAGCAGAAGCCGGCGTGGAAAAAGACAGCGAAAAGCCAGCCAACTGAGTGCTCAAATGATACTGGTGACAGGAGGCGCCGGTTTTATCGGCGCCAATTTCATTCTGGACTGGCTGGGGGCAAGCGATGAAGCCGTCATCAACCTTGACAAGCTGACCTACGCGGGCAACCTCGAGAACCTGCGGCCGTTGCGGGGCGATGCCCGGCATGTGTTCGTGCAGGGCGACATCGGCAACCGCGCGGCGGTCGGCGCGCTGTTGCGCGAACACCGCCCTCGTGCAGTGATCAATTTCGCGGCGGAAAGCCACGTCGACCGCTCTATCCAGGGCCCCGATGAATTCATCGAGACCAACGTGGTCGGCACCTTCAACCTGCTGGAATCGGTGCGAGCCTGGTGGCCGCAACTGCCGGCGGACGAGCAAGCGGCGTTCCGCTTCCTGCACGTATCGACCGACGAGGTGTACGGCTCGCTCGGCGCCTCCGATCCGGCATTTTCCGAAACCACGCCGTATGCGCCGAACAGCCCGTATTCGGCGTCGAAAGCCGCCTCGGATCATCTGGTGCGCGCCTACCACCACACCTACGGCCTGCCGGTGCTGACCACCAACTGCTCGAACAACTACGGGCCGCTGCAGTTTCCCGAAAAGCTCATCCCGCTGGTCATCCACAACGCGCTGGCGGGCAAGCCGCTGCCGATCTACGGCGACGGCAGCAATGTCCGCGACTGGCTCTACGTCAGCGACCATTGCAGCGCGATCCGCCGGGTGCTGGAAGCCGGGCGGGTGGGGGAGACCTACAATATCGGCGGCTGCAATGAAAAGACCAACCTCGAGGTGGTGAAGACGCTGTGCGCCATCCTCGACCAACTGCATCC
>DASTEA010000240.1:0-5513 GCA_035710075.1 Thiobacillus sp. | reverse complement strand
TGGCAAACTGACCATCGAAGACGTTGCCTTCTCGCCGGTCACCCTGCTTCAGAGCGTAGTCGCCCTGTTCCAGGCGCGCGCACTGGAAAAAAATCTGCGGCTGACGCTAGCGCTGCCCGACAACCCGCCCGCTGCCCTGCTGGGCGACCCCACCCGCATCCGCCAGATCCTGCTCAACCTGGTCGACAACGCCATCAAGTTTACCCACCAGGGCGAAGTCGAACTGCGCGCAAACTTTGAAACCTTGGAAGACGGAATTGCCTGCCAATTCAGCGTGCACGACAGCGGCATCGGCATCCGCAGCGAAACCCAGCCACGCCTGTTCCAGGCGTTTTCGCAGGCGGATTCGTCGACCACGCGCCGTTACGGCGGCACCGGCCTGGGGCTTGCCGTCAGCAGCCAACTTGCCGGATTGATGGGCGGCCAGCTCGCGGTCGAGAGCACGCCGGGCCAGGGGAGTTGCCTCACCCTGTTGCTCCTGCTGCCCCCCACCACGCTGCCGCTGGCCGAGTTGCCGACTCAGCAGCACGTGGTCCAACTGCAGGGGCGCATCCTGATGGTGGAAGACCACCCGGTGAACCAGAAAGTGCTGGCACACCAGTTGCGCGAAATGGGCCTGCAGTACGCCGTTGCCGCCAGCGGAACGCAGGCACTGGACATGCTGGCGACGGACGACTTCGATCTGGTGCTGATGGACTGGCAAATGCCGGAAATGGACGGCCTGGAGGCCACCCGGCAGATCCGCCGGCTGCCGACGGATACCCGCCACATTCCCATCATCGCGCTGACCGCCCATGCCGATGCCGGCTTCCGTGAAGCCTGCCTCACGGCCGGGGCCAACGATTACATGAGCAAACCCTACACCGAGGCTGCGCTGGCGGCGCTGCTGACGCAGTGGCTGCCGCAGCCCGGGCCTGCCGCAGCCCGCACCCCGCTGCTCGACCTGCCCGCCCTGCACGCGCGGTATCCCGGCAATCCGGGGCTGGTGCAGGATCTGCAAGCCGTTTTCCTCACCACCACCGAAGCCAGTCTGGCCGCACTGAAACGCGCGATCGAACAAGGCGATGTCGGGTTGTGCCGCCAGGAAGCCCACGCGCTGAAAGGCGCTGCAGCCAGCGTGATGGCCAGCGCCATCCAGGAAGGCGCCGCACGCATCGAGGCCAGCGTGCAAGGTAAGGATTTCGCCAGCGCCGCCGCCGAACTGGCGGCCCTGGAAGATCTCTTTTTCACACACGTCTGATGACGCATTGACGCACGCAGCGCGGCGCGTAGGATGAAAATCTCATTGCCCAGGAGGCACATCATGCTGCGCACGCTTTCATTCGCTCTCGCCTGGTTTTGCAGTCTGCCGGCATTGGCCGCCGACACTCCCACTGTGCCACCCGCGCAAACCCTGCCGCAAAGCTGGATCGGGGTCACGCCCACGCCTTATGGGCCGATCCTGATCCAGCAGGGGATGCCGCCGCCCTACCGCGACTACCAGATGAACCGGGTTCTGACGCCCGAGGAAAAAAAACGCTGGCTGCAGATGGCGATGCCGATGATGGCCAGCATGATGCAGATGGACGCGCGCGAGACGATGAACCACTTCGCCGTCAAATACCAGGCGAAACCCGGCCTCAGCTTCGACGACGTGGTGCAGTCGATGATGCTGCGCGCCAATCAGGTCAATCTAAAATTCGTCGGCAGCAACCTGTTGTGGAAGGACTTTAAGGCCGTGCTCGGCGATGCCGGCGCGCCGCGCGTCGAAGTGTTCAGCTTCTGTGACATCGCCATCGGCCGCGAATTGCTGAAAGTCATTCCTGAAATGGTGGTGTTCCTGCCGTGCCGCATCGCGGTGATGGAGGACGCCGACAAGAACATCTGGGTGCTGATGATGGATTGGGACATCACCTGGCTCGACCTCGCCGGCAAGCAGGCGGGCATGACGCCTGAGTTGCGCCAGGGCGCGCTGGACATCCGCGAGAAGATGGACAGCGTGATGCGTGCCGGCGCCAACGGCGAGCTCTAGGCACAACGCCGCCCGCGCAAAAAAACGAATGCCCCGCCGGCAAGGCGGGATGGCACCATACGGGATTGACACCCGCCCGGCCCGACACCATGTCCTCGCTTCCCTCCCCGTTTACCTCGCTGGCATCGCTGGAGCAGGGCTTTGCCGATGGGCTCGCCGCGATGCTGGCAAACCATCGCGGCCTCGGCGTCTACATCCTCGTGCTGGCCAATGCCGCCTACGACGCAAAGGCGTGGGCGCAGCTCTCGACCGCCTTGGCGGCGCGCCACGCCGAACTCGCCGCCGCCATCACGAACACGCTCCGGCACGGCCAGCAACTGACCGAACCGGACGACGACGTGCTGGTTTTCCTCAAGCTCAACGCGATCGGCTTTGAACATCTCGGCATCATGGAAAGCCGCCGCGCCGGGCCCTGGGACGTGATGTTCAACCCGATCCGCGCCCTGCGCCCGCCGCGCATCAGCGGGATGTCATTCGAGGGCTTGCTGCGCGCCTTCGACCCGGCGGGCTTCCATTTCAACAAGCCGTTTCTCGCCAAGGAAATACTGTGGGAAGGCGAGCTTGCCGGCAAAGCGACCCGCATCCTGTACAACAAGTTTCCCTTTGCCCGCCTGCATGGCCTGCTGGTGCCGGAACCCTTGCGCCAGGCGCCGCAATTCCTCACCCCGGAAATCCATGGCTGGGCCTGGGACCTCTGCGCGGCGTCGGGCGTGCCCGGCTTCTGCCTCGGCTACAACAGCTACGGCGCCGGCGCGTCGGTCAACCACCTGCATTTCCAGAGCTTCGTGCAGACGAGTCCGCTGCCCGTGCAGCATCCCCATTTTGCCCACAACGACGGCCCCCAGCCCTACCCGCTGCCCTGCCAGCGTTTCACCGACCCCACCGCGGCCTGGTTCGAACTCGATCGGCTCCACCAGCAGAACACACCCTACAACCTCGTCTACAGCCAGGACTGCGTCCATCTCGTCGCGCGCGTCCCGCAGGACAGCAGTGGATTGAGTGCGCAATCGCGCGGCTACGGCTGGAGCGAAATGGCCGGCGCCGTCACCCTGTTCAGCCGGGAAGCGTTTGCGGGTTGGCGTGCGGAAGCGTTTGAGGCCGGGCTGGCGAGCTTCACCCCTGAACCGGCGGTCTAAATCTCGATCACCTGTCCCTGCATCAAGGCCTCCACGCCCCAGCCGGGCGCAGCCTCTCGCAGTTCGTTCATGATCGCCGACTCGTTGCCCGGTTTCAGGTGGGTGATCCAGACTTCGGGCTCGACGCTGATTTCCTGCAGTTCCGCCGCCAGCGAATCCGGCCAGTGATGCTTGGATGCCTGCGCGATGCCGACCAGCGCGTTCTCGAATGAGGTGTCGATGATGAGATGGCGCAAGTCGGTAATGGCGTTGAGGGCTGTTACAAACGCTTCGCTGCGCGTGGTGTCGCCGCTGAACACCAGGCTGCCCGCCGCCGTCGCCAGATGGATCCCGCACGCCGGCACCACATGGTTCACCGGCAGCGGCCTGAAGGTACGCCCCTTGAGCGTGAACGCCTCGCCGAAGTCCAGCGGCGCGAACTGCAGCCACGGGGCCTCCGCACTCGGGATCTCGCGAAAATCCGGCCACAAGTGCCAGTTGAACAGGTGGGTGGACAGGACCTCCAGCACCTCGGGCAGCGCATGCACTGTCAGCGGGGCGGCACGCATGTCACCCACGCTGTCGAGCAGCAGCGGCAGGCCAAGCACGTGGTCGAGATGGGCATGGGTAAGAAAGACGTGATCAATCGCCATCAGCTGCTCGAAGTCGAGCGTGGTGATGCCGGTGCCGGCGTCGATCAGCACGTCGTCGTCGACCTTGAGGCAGGTGGTGTGGCGCCCGCTGCCGATGCCGCCGCTGCAGCCGAGTACGGTAAGTTTCATCGCTGTTTTATCGTGGCTATTTGGTGGTGTAGACGAACACGCCATCCCAGCCTGCGGGTGGCGGCACTTCGCGGAAATGCGCGATGCGTTCGAGATAGATATCGTACAGCGTGCGCGGCGCACGGGCGTTGAGCGCGCGCAGGGCGGACTCGGCAGCGTCCCAGTCCTGCGCCTGATAGCGCGCGAACGCGGCTTCGAACTCGGCGGCGTCTTGGCGCACCGAATCGGCGAGGCTGTCTTTCGGCCCCAGCGGTTCATAGATGGCAACAGGGGTTTCCTTGCCCTTAACGCGCACGTCGTCGACCTTCATGAAGGCGTGCAGCGGATCGGCCTCGGCCGTCGGCTGGGTGACCAGGATGCCCACGCCGTACTGTTTGGTAATGCCTTCGAGACGCGAGCCGAGGTTCACCGCGTCGCCCATCACCGTGTAGGACATGCGGAACTCCGAGCCCATGTTGCCGACGCTCATGCGTCCGGTGTTGACGCCGACGCCGATCTTCACCTCGGGCCAGCCGCGCGCGGCGAACTCCTGATTCAATTGCAGCAAGGCCGCCTGCATGTCGAGCGCGGTCTGCACCGCGCGGGTGGCGTGGTCGCTCAAGTCCACCGGCGCATTCCAGAACGCCATGATGGCGTCGCCGATGTACTTGTCGATGGTGCCGCGATGCTGCTGCACGATGCGCGTCATCGTAGACAGATAAGCGTTCAGCACTTCGGCGAGCTCGGCCGGCGGCAGCTTCTCGGAAAAATTGGTGAAGCCGCGGATGTCGGAAAACAGCACGGTCATGTCGCGCGACTGTCCTTCCATCGTGTAGTGCGCCGGGTTCTGGCTCATCTCATCAGCCAGCTCGGGGGGCACGTACTGGCCGAACAGCTTGGTGATCTGGCGCTTGCTGCGCGTTGCGGCAAAAAAGCCGTAGGCGGTGTTGAGCGCATAGAGGCCGAATACCGTCAGCATCGGTGCGGCCATCGGCACCACCCAGAAGCGCGACCATGCCGCGCCATAGGCTGCCAGCAGCAATGCCAGCAGCACGATGCTGGCAGCCAGCCCGATGGTCGGCCCGAAGCGCAGCAGCACCGCCGTCAGCAAGGCGCCCAGCAGCAGCACCGCGGCCAGCCGCGCGTCGGCCGCCCACGGCGGCGTGGCGCGGGTGGTGCCGTCGAGCATGCCGGCGATCAGGTGGGCATGAATCTCGACCCCCGGAAAGACGTTGGAAAACGGCGTCACGCGCAAGTCGGCCAGCCCCGGTGCGGTCGACCCCAGCAGCACGATGCGGTTTTCCAGCTGTTCCAGCGGCGCCTTGCCCGCCAGCACATCGGCCGCCGAAATATAGGGGAACGGCGCGCCGGCGCGATACGGCACATGCACGGTGCCGTCGGCGCTCAGCGGCACACGGATGCCGCCCACCTCCAGCCACGGCGACAGATACTGCCGGCCCAGCACCCGCTGACGATCGACGCCGGCAATGGCCGCATCGCCACCGAACGCCACCCGCAAGGTGGAAGCCGACAGCGCCAGGTAATAGCCCGCGCCATACCGGCTGACCAGACTCATCTGGCGCGCCGTGCCATCCTCGTCGGCACGCATGTTGAAGAATCCTGCGC
>DASTEA010000239.1:0-8163 GCA_035710075.1 Thiobacillus sp. | reverse complement strand
TCGAGCGCCTCGATCTTGGCGATCGCCGCGTTGATGTTCTTTTCCACCGTGATGTGGGTCAGCAGGATGATGTTGACCTGCACTTCGCCTTCGGCAGGCTCCTTCTGCACCATGGCGTCGATGGAGATGTCGCTGTCGGCCAGGATGCGGGTGATGTCGGCCAGCACGCCGGGGCGGTCGAAGGCGCGCAGGCGCAGGTAATACGCGGTGCGCACTTCGTCCATCGGCAGAATCGGCGTGTCGGACAGCTGATCAGGCTGGAACGCCAGATGCGGCACCCGGTGGTGCGGGTCGGCGGTATGCAGGCGGGTGACGTCGACCAGGTCGGCCACCACTGCGGAGGCGGTCGGCTCGGCGCCGGCGCCGGCGCCGTAATACAGCGTCGGGCCGACGGCATCGCCCTTCACCAGCACCGCGTTCATCGCGCCGTCGACGTTGGCGATCAGGCGCCGCTCGGGAATCAGCGTCGGATGCACGCGCAGCTCGATGCCGTTTTCGGCGCGGCGCGCGATGCCCAACAGCTTGATGCGGTAGCCCAGTTCCTCGGCGTATTGCACGTCTTCGCGCGTGAGCTTGGAAATGCCTTCGGTATAGGCCTTGTCGAACTGCATCGGGATGCCGAAAGCGATCGCCGACAGGATGGTGAGCTTGTGCGCGGCGTCGATGCCTTCGATGTCGAAGGTCGGATCGGCTTCGGCATAGCCCAGGTCCTGCGCCTGCTTCAGCACGTCTTCAAATGCCGCACCCTTGTCGCGCATCTCGGTGAGGATGAAGTTGCTGGTGCCGTTGATGATGCCGGCCAGCCATTCGATGCGGTTGGCGGTGAGGCCTTCGCGCAGCGCCTTGATGATGGGGATGCCGCCCGCCACCGCCGCTTCGAACGCGACCATCACGCCCTTGGCCTGCGCCGCAGCGAAGATTTCGTTGCCGTACTTGGCGACCAGATGCTTGTTGGCGGTGACCACGTGCTTGCCGTTGGCGATCGCCTGCAGCACCAGTTCGCGCGCGGGTTCCAGCCCGCCGATCAGTTCGACCACGATGTCGATGTTGGGGTCGTCGACGACGTCGAAAGGGTTGGTCGTCAGCGGCAGATCGCCGGCCAGCATTTTGGCTTTCTCAAGGTCGCGCACCGCCGCACGCACCACGCGGATTTCGCGCCCGGCGCGACGGGTGATTTCTTCGGCATTGCGGCGCAGCACGGTGAGCGTGCCGCCACCGACAGTGCCCAGGCCCAGCAGGCCGACGTTGATGGGTTTCATTCAGTTGTCTCGTTCAAATAAAAATCAGCGATGCATACGCCGGCGGTCGAGGAACCGGCTCATGCGCGAAATCGCCTCGGTCAGATCTTCTTCGTGCGGCAGGAACACCACGCGGATGTGGTCGGGATGCGGCCAGTTGAAGCCGCTGCCCTGCACCACCAGCACGCGCTCCTCTTCCAGCAGGTTGAGGATGAATTTCTGGTCGTTGCTGATGTGATACAGCTTGGGGTCGAGCCGCGGGAACAGGTACATCGCCGCCTTCGGCTTCACGCACGTCACGCCGGGAATCAGGGTCAGCAACTCGTGCGCCAGGTCGCGCTGGCGCGTCAGCCGCCCGCTCGGCGCGACCAGATCGTTGATGCTCTGGTAGCCGCCCAACGCGGTCTGGATCGCATACTGCCCCGGCACGTTGGAACACAGGCGCATCGACGCCAGCATGTTCAGGCCTTCCAGATAATCCCTGGCGTGGCGCTTGTCGCCCGACACGATCAGCCAGCCCGAACGGTAGCCGCAGGCGCGATAGTTTTTCGACAGGCCGTTGAAGGTGACGACCAGCACGTCCTCGGCCAGCGAGGCGATCGAGGTGTGCACCACGCCGTCGAACAGCACCTTGTCGTAGATCTCGTCCGCATACACGATTAGCTGGTGCTGGCGGGCGATTTCCAGGATTTCCAGCAGCAGTTCGGTCGGATACAGCGCGCCGGTCGGATTGTTCGGATTGATGATGACGATGGCGCGCGTGTTGGGGGTGATCTTGGCGCGGATGTCGTCCAGATCGGGCAGCCAGCCGGCGCCCTCGTCGCACAGGTAATGGCGCGGCTTGCCGCCGCCCAGACTCACCGCCGCGGTCCACAGCGGGTAGTCGGGCGCCGGCACCAGCACTTCGTCGCCGTTGTTCAGCAGCGCCTGCATCGCCATCACGATCAGCTCGGAGGCGCCGTTGCCGATGAAGATGTCGTCGATCTGCACCCCGGGAATGCCCTTGCGCTGGGTCTCGTGCATGATCGCCTTGCGCGCCGAGAACAGCCCCTTGGAATCGCTGTAGCCGGAGGCATTCGGCAGGTTGAGGATCACGTCCTGCACGATTTCCTCCGGCGCCTCGAAGCCGAACGGCGCGGGGTTGCCGATGTTCAGCTTGATGATGCGATGGCCTTCTTCCTCCATCTGCCGGGCGCGCGCCATCACCGGACCGCGGATGTCATAGCAGACGTTTTCGAGCTTGGACGATTTACGGATGGTGCGTAAGCATGGCTTGTTGTCAGCCGTCACGGTGAGCTTCCTGGTCAACCTGCGCAAAACCAAGGCAAAACAACGCCTTGGGAAACGCGCGATTTTACCGGAGGCGCCCTGCCCCGGCAAACGCCGTTGCAGCGGGCGGCCCCCGGATTTCATTGAATCTGCTATGGTTTCATCATGAAACTGCACCTCAACACCGACCCCAGCCAGCTGCTGTTCACCGGCTATGGCGACGACCACGTCCTCATCAACGGCCATCGCCACGAAGCCAGCCTGTTGCTGACCGCGCGCGGCGTCGAGATCGCGCCGTGGGCCGGCCAGGGGTTTGACGCGCTGACCGCCGACCATTTTGAATGGGTGGCCCGTCGCGAAGTGGATATCCTGCTGCTCGGCACCGGCACCCGGTTGCGCTTTCCCCACCCTTCGCTCACGCGCGCGCTGATGGATGCGCGCATCGGGCTCGAGGTGATGGACATCGGTGCGCTGTGCCGCACCTACAACATTCTGGCGGCGGAGGGGCGGAGTGTGGGGGCGGCGCGGTTGATCGAGCCTGCGGCTGGGAACTGAGCCCGTCAGGCACGTAGCGCCGAAGCAATCCAGTCTTTGGTTTGGCGCGGAGCACGACCGAGTAGTTAGTGCTTTCGCGGGACTGCTGACCGTTGGCCGGGGGTAGCCCGGCGGCTAGTCACTTTCTTTTGTCTCGCCAAAAGAAAGTAACCAAAGAAAAGGCGACCCCGACATACCCGAATTCCCGAAGATCAAGCGCGCCGGGTGGGCGGCAAAGAACTCGCCCCGCCTGGTTGTTTTCAATTTTGTTTTTTGTGGGCGGGGCTCAAACACCTTTGCCGCTGATCCACCCGACACACTTGATCTTCGGCGGGTCTGTAAGGGGAAGAAAGTCAAAACCAGTTTGACGATGAGCAGCCGTCGCGAACCAGATTGAGCGCTTCGCTGTGAGGCTCACCTAAGTACACAAACCGTCCCGTCATTACCGGCCTGGTTTTGACTTTTTTCCCCTTACAGCCACGCCGAGAATTGGCGCTGCCGGACGGATCAGCGGTGAAGGTGTTTGAGCCCCGCTCACAAAATTAAATCAACCCAGCAAAAGCGGGGCGAGTTCTTCGCCGCCCGTCCGGCAGGGCCGATTCTCGGGAATTCGTGGCTGTCGGGGGCGCCTTCTTTTGGTTACTTTTCTTGGCGAGACAAGAAAAGTGACTAGCTGCCGGGCTACCCCCGGCCAACAGTCAGCAGTCCTGCGAAAGTGCTTACTTCTCGGTCGTGCTTCGCGCCAAGCCAAAGACTGGATTGCTTCGCTTTGCTCGCAATGACGGGCGGTCTTACGCGTCCGGCATCACCTGCTCAAAACTCGTAATCGCCTGAAACTCGCCGCAATCCTTGTGCGGCTGCTTCGAGTCCGGATTGCACACCGCCAGCAGCTGCGCGATGCCGTAGGCCTGCGCGCTCTCCAGCACCGGCAGGCTGTCGTCGACAAACAGGGTACGCGCCCTGTCGAAAGGCTCGATCGCCTGCAGCCCCTGCCAGAAATCCGGATGCTCCTTCGGCAGGCCGACCTGGTGCGACGAGATCAATGCGTCGAAATAGGCATCGATGCGGGTTTCGCGCATTTTCAGGTCGAGACTCTTGGGATGCGCGTTGGTCACCATCACCACCCGCCGCCCCGACGCGCGCACCGCCTGCAGGAAGGCCGGCACGTCGGGGCGCACCGCGATCAGGTGGGCAACCTCTTCCTTCAGCTGCACGATGTCGAGCGCGAGTTCGCTGCTCCAGAAGTCCAGGCAGTACCAGTTGAGCGTGCCGCTGTGGCGCTCGTAATGCGCGGTCAGGTGCGCGCGCGCCATTTCCGGCGCCAGGCCGTGGTATTCGGCATAGCGGCGCGGCATGTGTTCCAGCCAGAAATGGTTGTCGAAATGCAGGTCGAGCAGGGTGCCGTCCATGTCGAGGAAGACGGTGTCGATCTGCGGCCAGTTGATCATTGCTGAAACTCCTCAGGCGCCGGCACGCCCCGCGCGGCTGCGCCAGCGCCCATCCCGGCTAGAACAGTTCGTCCTTGGAGATGCCGCGCCGCCGCAGTGTCTGCCGCAGCACGCGCAGGGATTCCATCTGGATCTGCCGTACGCGCTCGCGGGTGACCTGCAGCTCCAGCGCCAGGTCCTCCAGCGTGCAGGCCTCGCAGCCGTTCAGGCCAAAGCGCCGCTCGATCACCCAGCGCTGCTTGTCGTTGAGCTGCCCCAGCCACTCATGGACGTGGTGCTCGATTTCCTCGAGTTGCAGCATTTCGTCAGGCAGGTGGGCGTTGTCGTCGGCGATCGCCTCGCCCAGCGACAGCGTGGGGTCGACATCGAGCGGCGCATCGAGCGAGGCCACGCGTTCGTTCAGCTGCATGATGCGGCGCACGTCTGCGACCGGGTGCCCGGTCAGCGCGGCGATGTCGTCCGAAGAGGCGTCGGTTACGCCGTGCGTTTCCAGATGGCGCCTGGCGCGCAGGTAGATGTTGAGTTCCTTGATGATGTGCACCGGCAGCCGGATGGTGCGCGACTGGTTCATGATCGCGCGCTCGATGTTCTGGCGGATCCACCAGGTGGCGTAGGTCGAGAAACGGAAACCGCGCTCGGGGTCGAACTTTTCCAGTGCGTGGATGAGGCCGAGGTTGCCCTCCTCCACCAGGTCGAGCAGGGTCAGCCCGCGGTTGGCGTAATGCTTGGCGATGTTGACCACCAGCCGCAGATTGCGCTCGATCATGGTCTGGCGCGCCGCGAAGTCGCCCTGCACGGTGCGCCGAGCCAGCGCGACTTCCTCTTCCGCGGTCAGCAGCGGTGCCTGGCCGATTTCGTTGAGATACAGCTGGGTGACGTCGACCTGCGGCTCGTCGAGGATGGCCGATGCCAGTTCATCGCTGCTATCCGCACCCGCCCGCTGCTCTGCTTCGGGTTCGTCTGGCGTCAGGTCATCCGATTCATCGCTGGGTGTGCGGCTCATGAGCGCTCCGGCAGATAGGTCAGGGGATCGAGCGGTTTGCCATAACGGCGGATTTCGAAATGTAGCTTCACCCGGTCGGCGCCGCTGTCGCCCATCAGGGCGATCTTCTGCCCGGCGGTCACCGTGTCGCCTTCCTTCACCAGGATCGTTTCGTTGTGCGCATAGGCCGAGAGAAACTCGCCCGCATGCTTGACGATCAGCAGTTGTCCGTAGCCGCGTAGGCCGCTTCCGCTATACACCACCTTGCCCGGCGCCACCGCGATCACCGGCGCATTGCGCTGACCCACGATGTCGATGCCCTTGCCGCCCGCCGCGCCAAAATGCCCGGCCAGCGTGCCTTCGGCCGGCCACAGCCAGCGCCCGTTGCCGGCTTTCCCGGTGGCGGCCGGCGCAGTGGGCGTGGCCGCGACAGCCGGAACGGCTGGCGGCGGCGCCACCGAGGGCGCCGGCTTGGACGCCGGGGCCACCGCTGCCACCGGCGGAGCGGACGACACCTGCGCCCAGTTGGCTGCGGAATACGCCAGCAACACCGCCTGCGGTTCGCGCAGCACCGGCGTACCCGCCAGCGTACTATCCAGCGGGCGCGCGCTCGGCGCGGGCTCGTCGTCGAGCGGGATGGTTTCGACCGCACCCGGCGGCGGCGTCAGCCGCAGCACCTGCCCGACCCGTATGACATCAGCGGATTCGAGCTGGTTCCAGGCCGCGATTTCACGGTAATCGAGACTGTTGGCGAACGCGATGGCGTACAGCGTGTCGCCGCGCTGCACGGTATGCAGGCCGTCGCTGGACGGCGCGATCTGCGGCGTGACTCGCGGGGCCTCGGCTTTGGGTACCTGCTTGCCCGTGGTGGCGCGCGCCGGGCTGCGCTCGCTCACCGGCGCGCGCACGCTCGACGTGCAGCCCGCCAGCCCCAGCAGCAGCGCGCCAAGCAGAACACCGCTCACCGCACCGGCCGAACGCCAACGCATCACGCCACCCCCGGCAGCAGGGGGACGAACTTCACCCCTTCGAGCAGGCGCTCGGTGTACGCATCGCCCTGGCGCTCCATCACGCACAGCGTCTGCGTGGCATGGCCGAGCGGCATCACGAGGCGCCCGCCGTCGGCCAACTGCGCCAGCAGGGCCTGCGGCACCTCGGCGAACGCGGCCGCGATCACGATGGCGTCGAACGGCGCGAAATCCTTCGCCCCGTGCATGCCGTCGCCGTGCTTGGGCTTGACGTTGTTGACCCTGAGTTCGCGTAGGCGCGTGCGCGTCCTGCCGACCAGCGCGGCAATGCGCTCCAGCGACACCACCTCGCGCGCCAGCTTGCCCAGCACCGCTGCCTGATAGCCGCAGCCCAGCCCGATTTCCAGCACGCGTCCGAGTGCCTGGCCGTGGCTGTTCTCGCCATGACGTGCCAGCTCGGCCATGCGCGCCACGATGTAGGGGTTGGAAATGGTCTGCCCGAAGCCGATCGGCAACGCGGTGTCATCGTAGGCGCGCGATTCCAGCGCCTGGTCGACGAACAGATGACGCGGCACCATGCCCATCACCGCCAGCACGGTTTCGTCCTTGATGCCCTGCTCGCGCAGGCGCTCGACCATGCGGCCGCGCGTGCGCGCCGAGGTCATGCCGATGCCGGCGCGGGGGTTCAGCGTTTCAGCCATGCGTTCACGCTGTCCATCTGGTTGAAACGGGTCAAATCCATTTGCAGCGGCGTAATCGAAACAAAGCCGTTGCCGACCGCATGAAAATCGGTGCCCTCGCCGGCGTCCTGCGCCAGACCCGCCGCGCCCACCCAGTACACGATCTGGCCGCGCGGGTTGGTGGTTTTCACCACGGATTCGGCCTTGTGACGCTTGCCCAGGCGGGTCACGCTGAGGCCGCCCAGCTCGGCCCAGGCGCAATCCGGCACATTGACATTGAGCAGCATCGGCTCGGTCGGCGGCTGCGCCTGGATGCGCTGCACCAGTTCGGCCACCACCCGCGCGGCGGTGTCGAAGTGCAGCGCATTGTGGTTGGCAAGCGACACCGCAATCGACGGAATCCCCAGCAGGTAACCTTCGGTGGCGGCGGCAACGGTGCCGGAATAAATGGTGTCGTCGCCCATGTTGGCGCCGTGGTTGATGCCTGAAATCACCATGTCGGGCATGTGATCGAGCATGCCGGTGACGGCCAGATGCACGCAATCGGTCGGCGTGCCGTTGACGTAATGAAAGCCGCCCGGCGCCTGGCGCAGCATCAGCGGGCGATCGAGCGTGAGCGAATTGGAGGCGCCGCTGCGGTCGCGTTCGGGCGCCACCACGGTGATGTCGGCCAGCGGCGCAAGCGCCTGCGCCAGCGCGGCAAGGCCGGGCGCGAAATAACCATCGTCGTTGGACAGCAGGATGCGCATCAGCGGCCGCCTCCGGACAGGGCAGGCAATCGGCACAAGGAATTCATGGGGTGGTGATGCGAACGTCTAACATGCGCCCGATTCTACCATCGGGATTTGATCGGTTCAGCCTGAAAACCGCAGATCCATCCGCCAAGGGTGCGAAGAACACGAAGTCTGTCACGCAAGGCCGGGGACAAGGCCGGCCCTGCACGATTCATTCAGTTCGCGCCCCTTCGCGTGCTTCGCGGACAAGCGTTTCAGTCGTATTCCCGGGTGTAGAACACGTCGAAACTGCTCTGCTGGCCGGCCTGCG
>DASTEA010000238.1:0-3023 GCA_035710075.1 Thiobacillus sp. | reverse complement strand
GGATCGAGCGGCCCGGCTTCGGCGAAATGCACCAGTTCGACCCGCTCGGCCAGCGTGAGCAGGTCCTCGCCGAGATTGAGCAGGGCCAGCTGACAGCCGTCGCAGGAACTGAACTTGTGCACCGCCACGCGCAGCTTGGGGTTTGCCATCGGTGCGCTCATCAGAAGCCCCGGTGCGCCAGCAAGGCCTTGGCCTCGCCCCAGTTGAACACCGGGCCGTCGCGGCAGACGAAGGCGCCGCCGAACTGGCAATGGCCGCAGCGCCCCACCGCGCACTGCATGTTGCGCTCCATGCTCAGATACAGGCTCGCTTCGGGCAGGCCACGCGCCAGCAGGTGCTGGGCGGTGACGCGCATCATGGCTTCCGGCCCACACATCATCGCCACCGCACGCGCGGGATTGAAGCGGGCCAGATCGAACAGTTCGGTCACGCGTCCGACATGCCAAGGCCACAGCGCGGCGCCCTCGTCGGCCGCCACCAGCACCTGGGTGTCCGGCAACTTCGCCCAGCGGTCGTATTGCTCGCGCCAGATCAGGTCATCGGCATGCTTCACCCCCTGGATGACGACCAGCTTGCCGAAGCGCTCGCGCCGCCGCAGCACGTAGTGGATCACCGACACCGCCGGCGCACAGCCGAGCCCGCCGGTCACCAGCACGACGTCGCGCCCGCCCATTTCCTGTAGCGGCCAGCCACGCCCGAACGGCCCGCGCAGCCCCACCCTGTCGCCCGGCCTGAGCGCCGCCAATCCGCGGGTGACGCGCCCGAGCGCGCGGATGGTGTGGCCGATCCCGTCACGCGCCTCCGGGTCGGACATGATGGAAATCGGCACCTCGCCGACGCCGTAGAGATACAGCATGTTGAACTGGCCCGGCGCGAAGCGGTAGGCCGCCTGCGCGGCCGCCTCGTCGAGGCGCAATTGCAGGGTGAAGATGGTCGGCGATTCCTGGGTGCGCGCCATCACGCTGGCGGCGTGCGGGGGGCCTGCGTCAATGGCGTGCGGCGCGTTCACGGCCGGACCTCTGCAGTCAGCGCGGCGACTTCTTCGGTCAGGTCGATGCCCGTCGGGCACCAGGCGATGCAGCGGCCACAGCCGACGCAGCCGCTGCGACCAAACTGATCGTGCCAGGTGGCCAGCTTGTGGGTCAGCCACTGCCGGTAGCGGCTGCGGATATCGGAGCGCACGTTGAAGCCGTGCAGATAGCCGTGCGCCTCGCCAAAGCACGAATCCCACACCCGATCATGTCGGCTGGACTGCCCGTCGAGCGCGGGCTGGTCGATCTCGGCATGGCAGAAACAGGTGGGACATACCGCGGTGCAGTTGCCGCAGGCGAGGCAGCGCGCCGCCACCTCATCCCAGCGTGGATGTTCCAGCCGGCTCATCAACGCCTCGCGCAGATTGCGTCCGGGCAGGCTGCGCGTCTGGGCGGCGGCGGCGGCCTGCCCCTGCTGGCGGGCGGCTTCGATCTGTTGCGGCGTGGCCGGCAACAGGTTCAGCGCGTTCAGGACGGCAGCGCCCTTCGCGCTGCCCGCCACCGCGACGAAGCCCTCGGCCAGTTCCGCCAGCGCAAGGTCGTAGCCCACGGTCGGGGTCGGGCCGTCTCCGGTTGATGCACAAAAGCAGGTCGCGCCCGGCTCCGCACATTGCACGGCAACCAGAAACAGCTGTTCGCGTCGCGCGGCGTAGTGCGCGTCACGGCGGCCTTCGTGCAGGAAATGCGCATCCTGCAGGGCCAGCGCCGCCAAGTCGCAGGCGCGCACGCCGATAATGGCCTGCGCAGGCACGGTCGGCAGCACCGCAGCAAACTGCAGCGCACCTGCATCATCCCGCTCCACGCGCCACAGCGATTCCTTCGCTGCAAACGCCTGCGGCTTGATGGCTTGCGGACCATTGGCCCAGGCGAAATAACGGTTATGCGGGTCACGCGTCAGCCGGTAGCGGCCCGGTGCCTGCTCGGCCTGCAATCCGCGCGGCAGGCCGTCTGGGTCATCCAGTTCGCGCATGACAATGGCGCCGTTCTCCACCGCCGGCCCCTGGCATTGATAGCCCAGCTGCATGAGCTTGGCCACCAGCGAGTGCAACAGGGCGAGCGGCAGAAATCGGGCGCAATCAGGCTGGGAAAACATGGGTTGAGGATGCCTTGTGTTTTCATCAGTGTATGCACAAAGCCGCGCTTGCAACAGGCTTGTGTCATTGTCAGCCCTTGGTTGTCAGGTGCCCGAGAAAGCCATCCCGCTCCATTCGTTATAATCAGTTTTTTTTCAAGCAGTAAAAGGAGCGTGCCATGCAGCAACAACTCGACGTGTTCGTCGCCTCCCTGACAACGTTCTGGACGCAGCTGGCAGGTTTCGTGCCGCAATTGCTGGCAGCGCTGCTGCTGCTGTTCGTTGGCTGGCTGCTCGCCAACCTTGCGCGCACCGGGGTGATCAAGCTGCTGGACCTGCTGCGCTTTGACAGACTGGCCGAAAAGACCGGCATCGAAGCCTTTCTCAAGCAGGGCAATCTGGATGTGTCGCTATCGCGGCTGCTCGCCAAGCTGGCCTACTGGATCGTCATTTTTGTCGTGGTCGTCACCGTGGCCAACAGCCTTGGCCTGCACATGGTGGCCGATCTGTTCAACAAGGTCGTGCTCTACATCCCCAACATCATCGTCGCCATCCTGGTGCTGGTGTTCGGCGTGCTGGTGGCGCGGTTCATCAACAGCATGGTGTTCGCCTATCTCAACAACATCGGCGTGCAGGGCGCGCTCACCATCAGCACGCTGGCGGAATATGCGACCATCATCTTCGTGGTGTTCGTGGCGCTGGAACAACTGGCGATCGGCACCACGCTGCTGACCGCCGCCTTCCAGATCGGCTTCGGTGCGGTCGGCCTGGCCCTTGCGCTGGCGTTCGGGCTGGGGGGCCGCGAATGGGCGGCGGGCGTGATCAAAAAGCTGACTGAAAAGTGAATCTCATCCGCCGATTTGGCGGATGACCCGGCCTTGCAGCAGCGTCGTCAGCAAAGTGCGCAGCTGATTGGCACG
>DASTEA010000237.1:0-4464 GCA_035710075.1 Thiobacillus sp. | reverse complement strand
AGCGCGCATACCAGTCAGGCACCACCCAGCGCTCGCAGTCCTGCCCGTCGACCGCATGAAGATGCCGCGCCGGGCGATGGGTATGGCCGTGGATCAGACGGCAGACCTGGTGCTCGCGCAGCACGCGCGCCACTTCATCGGCATTCACATCCATGATCGCGGCCGGCTTGCCGACCTTGGCCGATTCGCTGCCCGCCCGCGCCTGACGCGCCATGCGGTGGCGCAGCGCCAGCGGCAGGCGGCGCAGCAGCGCCAGCGTCAGCGGGTGCCGCACCCGGCGGCGAAACGCCTGGTAGGCGGTGTCGTCGGTACACAGCGTATCGCCGTGCATCAGCAGCGTCGGCACGCCATACAGATCAATCCGGGCGGGGTCGGCCAGCAGCGTCATGCCGGACTGCGCGGCGTAGCGCGCGGCCAGCATGAAGTCGCGGTTGCCGTGCATGAAATACACCGGCGTGCCGGCATCGACGAGGGATTTGAGCTGGCGCGCGGTGTCGCGCGCCACCTGCGCGTCGTGGTCGTCGCCGACCCAGGCATCGAACAGGTCGCCGAGGATGTAGAGCGCATCCGCGCCGGCAACGTGTTCCTGCAGAAAGCGAAAAAAACGCCCGGTGGCGACCGGGCGTTCGTCGGTGAGATGCAGGTCGGCAACAAAGAAGCTGCGACCCGTTGTCCCCGGCGCGGGCGGGCTCGTCTTCAGACGATTTCCGCCTTGGTGATGACCACGTCTTCCAGCGGCACGTCCTGGTGCCCGGCGCGGTTGCCGGTTTTCAGCTTCTTGATCTTGTCGATCACGTCCGTGCCTTCGGTCACGCGGCCGAACACGGCGTAGCCGTAGCCCTGCGGCGTGGGCGAAGTGAAGTTGAGGAAGCTGTTGTTGGCGATGTTGATGAAGAACTGCGCGGTGGCCGAACCGGGGTCGGAGGTGCGCGCCATGGCGACGGTGTAGGCCTCGTTCTTCAGGCCGTTGGCGGCTTCGTTCTCGATCGGGCCACGGGTGGGCTTTTGCGTCATGCCGGGTTCGAAGCCGCCACCCTGGATCATGAAGCCGTCGATCACGCGATGGAAAATCGTGCCGTCGAAAAACCCGTCGCGCACGTATTGCAGGAAGTTTTCCACCGTTTTCGGCGCTTTCTCGGCGTCGAGTTCGAGGGTGATGATGCCGTGATTGGTGTGCAGCTTGACCATGTGTGTCCTAAAGAAAAGTAAGGTGAAAGATATTCCGGTGGCCGTTGTTGCGGCACCGGGGTGAGTGGCTTTATTTGGCCGGTGCGGGCCGCCCGGGGGTTGGCAGGGGCTTGGCCGTTGCCGGCTTGCCTGGCGGTTCGCCGAGCATGTTCCGGATCAGCGTGAGCTTGGCTTTCGCCGTCGTGTTGCTGCTGTCCAGCGCCTGTGCCTTGTCATACGCAACCGACGCCATTTTGGCATAGATGTCGCCGAGGTTTTCGTGCGCGGTGGCGTAGCCGGGATAGACGCGGATCGCCATTTCCAGCGCGTTCCTGGCTGCTTCGTACTTGCTCTGCGAGGCGTAGAGCACGGCCAAGTTGTTGTAGGGCTCGGGCAGCTCGGGGTAGTCCTCGGTCAGCCCGGTAAACGCGGCGATGGCGTCGTCGGTGTTGCCCTGGTCGGCGAGGATCAGGCCTTTCAGGAAGCGCGCCTGTGCATCCTGCGGATTTTGGGCCAGAAAGCGGTTGGCGCGGTCGAGCGCACCGGTCAGGTCGCCCTTGCGGTACTGCTGGTTGATGTCCTGGATTTCGCTGGCCAGAACAGGCGGGCTGACGAGGAGGGCGCAGACGGCAATGGCGGCGAAAAAACGAGTCAAAGCCATGTGATATGCTCGGATCATCTTGGATAAGCCGGCATTTTAGCCCGGATATTTCATCAATCGACACGCCGCCCCATTGCGTTCCCCCGTCATTTTGCCTTTGGCCTGAATCCGCACCATGCTGCACATCACCAACTCCCTTACGCGCACCAAGGAGGAATTCGTTCCGCTTACCCCCGGCCAGGTCCGCATGTACGTCTGCGGCATGACCGTGTACGACCTGTGCCATCTGGGGCACGCGCGGGTATTCGTGGTGTTCGACATGGTGACGCGCTGGCTGCGCGCGAGCGGCTATCAGGTCGACTACGTGAGAAACATCACCGACATCGACGACAAGATCATCAAGCGCGCTGCGGACAACGGCGAGACCCCGGCCGCACTGACCGCGCGCTTCATCGCCGCGATGCACGAGGACGAGCGCGCGCTCGGCGTGCTGCCGCCCGACCACGAGCCGCGCGCCACCGACTATGTGGCGCAGATGCTGGCGCTGATCGAGCAACTGATCAAGAACGGCCTGGCCTACCCGGCGCCGAATGGCGACGTCTATTACAGCGTGCGGGCGTTTCCCGAATACGGCCGCCTGTCCGGCAAAAGCCTCGACGAGCTGCGCGCGGGCGAGCGCGTGGGGGTCGATCCCAGCAAGCGCGACCCGATGGACTTCGTGCTGTGGAAAGCCGCCAAGCCGGGCGAACCGGCGTGGGAATCGCCGTGGGGCCCGGGGCGCCCCGGCTGGCACATCGAATGCTCGGCGATGAGCGCCGACCTGCTCGGCAAGCATTTCGACATCCATGGCGGCGGCCAGGATCTGCAATTCCCGCACCACGAAAACGAAATCGCCCAGTCCGAAGGCGCGCATGGCTGCACCTTCGTCAATTACTGGATGCACAACGGCTTCGTGCGGGTGGACAACGAAAAGATGTCGAAGTCGCTGGGCAACTTCTTCACCATCCGCGAGGTGCTGGCGCAATACGACGCCGAAGTGGTGCGCTTCTTCATCCTGCGCGCGCACTACCGCAGCCCGCTGAACTATTCGGATGCCCACCTCGACGACGCCAAGGGTGCGCTGTCGCGCCTGTATACCGCGCTGAAGCACGCGCCCATGACGGCGGCCGCGCCCGACTGGAGCCAGCCTGCGGCGCAGCGCTTCCAGGCGGCAATGGACGACGACTTCAACACGCCGGAAGCGATCGCGGTGCTGTTCGACCTGGCCAGCGAGGCCAACCGGGGCGATGCGGCAGCCGCGCAGATGCTGCGCAGCCTCGGCGGCGTGCTCGGTCTGCTGCAACGCGAGGCGGCGGACTTCCTGCAGGCGGGGAGCGCCCGCGGCGGCCTCTCGGAAACGGAAATCGAGGCCCTGATCGGCGCACGCCAGGCGGCACGCAAGGCGCGTGACTTCGCCGAATCCGACCGCCTCCGCGACACCCTGACGGCGGCCGGCATCGTGCTGGAAGACGGGGCAGGCGGCACCACCTGGCGCCGCGCCTGAAGCGTCGCGCCACAAACATGACACCCAATTCCCTGGTTCTGGTCGGCGCCGGCGGCTGGCAGCATCCCGCATGGCAGGGCGGGTTTTATCCTGAGGATCTGCCGCATGACTGGCTGTTGTCCTATTACAGCACGCAGTTTCAGGCGGTCTATCTGCCGGCAGCGGTCTGGCAGACCGCCTCAGAAGCGACCTGGGCGCAATGGCTGAACGACACCCGGGACGGATTCCATTTCGTGCTGGAGCCGGGGGATGCGACGGCGGTCAAACCCGCTTCGGAGCGCGTGCTGCTGGCAACGCAGGCGTGGGAAGCGCAGCATGTCTGGTGGCTGGATGAGGCTCCCGACCTGCGTGCGCTGGCGCAACGCATCACGCAGCAGGCGACGACGGGTGAACCCCTGTTCGTGTTCAGCCGCAGCGGCAATACCGGTTTGCTGGAACAGGCCAACACCCTGAAGCAGGTGATGGGCTATTGAATATCGGCTTTAAAACGCCGCATTATTGCTGTGGCGCGGGCGTGCTTCGGTAAAATAGCAGCCCTTAACAAAAACACAGGCTGGATTTCTTGCAAAACGACAATCTGGTCGAAATCGAAGATGTCGAATTTGGCTATGGTGACCGGCCCGTTTTGAAGGGCATCAACCTGACCGCACGGCGCGGGCAGGTCATCGCCATCATGGGCAGCAGCGGTTGCGGCAAAACCACACTCTTGCGCCTGATTGGCGGGCAGATCAAGGCCGGCCAGGGACGCGTGCGGGTGGCGGGCGAATCGCTGGGCGAGCTCGACCCCGCTGGCCTCTACCGCCTGCGCCGCAAGATGGGCATGCTGTTCCAGTTCGGCGCGCTGTTCACCGACATTTCCGTATTCGACAACGTGGCGTTCCAGCTGCGCGAACACACCGATCTGCCGGAAGACGCCATCCGCGACCTCGTGCTGATGAAGCTGCATGCCGTCGGCCTGCGCGGTGCGGCGCAGCTGATGCCGTCCGAACTTTCCGGCGGCATGGCACGGCGGGTCGCGCTGGCGCGCGCGATCGCGCTCGACCCCATGCTGGTGATGTACGACGAGCCGTTTGCCGGGCTCGATCCCATTTCGCTGGGAGTGACCGGCAACCTGATTCGCCGCCTGACCGATACGCTGGGGCTGACCTCGCTG
>DASTEA010000236.1:0-6523 GCA_035710075.1 Thiobacillus sp. | reverse complement strand
AGGCCGGTGGCAACCATGGTGACGCGCAGGGCGTCTTCCATGGTGTCGTCGAGCACCTGGCCGACAATGACGGTGGCTTCTTCGGCGGTGAAGGCCTTGATGGTGTTCATCACCTCGTGGATTTCACGCATCTTGACGGTGCTTGATGCGGTGATGTTGACCAGCACGCCGCGCGCGCCGGCCAGGTTGACGTCTTCCAGCAGCGGGCTGGCCACTGCCTGCTCGGCGGCGATGCGCGCGCGGTTTTCGCCGCTGGCCTGCGCCGAGCCCATCATCGCCATGCCCATCTCGGACATCACGGTGCGCACGTCGGCAAAGTCGACGTTGACCAGACCCGGGCAGTTGATGACTTCGGCAATGCCGCCGACGGCGCCGTGCAGCACCTCGTTGGCGGCCTTGAAGGCGTCGAGCATCGAGATATCGTCGCCCAGCACCTGCATCAGCTTCTCGTTGGGGATGATGATGAGCGAATCGACGTGGCGCGCCAGCTGCTCGATGCCGGCGTTGGCCGCACGCACGCGCTTGCCTTCGAACATGAAGGGCTTGGTGACGACCGCAACCGTCAGGATGCCGAGTTCCTTGGCGACTTCGGCCACCACCGGGGCGGCGCCGGTGCCGGTGCCGCCGCCCATGCCGGCAGTGATGAACAGCATGTCGGCGCCGTCGATCAGTTCGGCGATGCGCTCGCGGTCTTCCAGCGCGGCTTCGCGGCCGATGTCGGGGTTGGCGCCGGCGCCCAGACCCTTGGTCACGCCATTGCCGAGCTGCAGCTGCAGCTTGGCCAGGCTGCGCTTCAGCGCCTGCGCATCGGTGTTGATGGTGATGAATTCCACGCCGGTCAACCCCGAGCTGATCATGTGATCGACCGCGTTACCGCCGCAGCCGCCCACGCCGATGACCTTGATTACTGCATCCTGGGTGTCTACATCCATCAGTTCAAACATGTCGCTCTCCTCTTTTTGCCCAAATCAAAAACCACAAATCCTTTGGCGTTTACCGTATGCGGCCTGCCGCCAAATCCCGTTTCAACGTCGCTCGCTCAACTCCAGCGCGGCGGCGTCAGAAATTTCCCTTGAACCAGCTTTTCATGCGTTCCAGAACATCCTTGAAGCTGTTGCCGGACAGCTTCGGCGCGTCGCGTTCGCGCGCCTCAAGCCCGGCCATCAACAGGCCCATGCAGGTGGCGTAGCGCGGGTTGCGCATCACATCCGAGAGCCCGCCCGTGTAGCGCGGCCAGCCCATCCGCACCGGCATGTGGAAGACTTCTTCGCCGAGTTCGACCATGCCCTGCATCCCCGCCGAGCCGCCGGTAATGACGATGCCGGATGACAACAGCTCCTCGAAGCCGCTGCGGCGCAATTCGGCCTGCACCAGCGAATACAGTTCTTCCATCCGCGGCTCGATGAATTCGGCGAGCGTCTGCCGCGACAGGGTGCGCGACGGGCGGTCGCCGATGCCGGGCACTTCGATCATGTCGCGCGCGTCGGCCAGCTGGCGCAGCGCGCAGCCATACCGAATCTTGATGTCCTCGGCCTCTTTCGGCGGGGTGCGCAGTGCCACCGCGATGTCGTTGTTGACCTGGTCGCCAGCCACCGGAATCACCGCGGTGTGGCGGATGGCGCCATTGGTGAACACGGCGATGTCGGTGGTGCCGCCGCCGATGTCGACCAGGCAGACCCCGAGTTCCCGCTCGTCCTCGGTCAGCACCGCCATCGCCGAAGCCAGCGGCTGCAGCACCAGGTCGCTGACTTCCAGCCCGCAGCGGCGCACGCACTTGATGATGTTCTGCGCCGCCGACACCGCGCCGGTGACGATGTGCACCTTCACTTCGAGGCGCATCGCGCTCATGCCGAGCGGGTCACGCACGTCTTCCTGGCCGTCGACGATGAATTCCTGCGGAATGGTGTGGAGGATCTGCTGGTCGGTCGGGATGTTGACCGCGCGCGCGGTTTCCACCACGCGGTCAACGTCCATCTGGCTGATTTCCTTGTCCTTGATGGCGAACATGCCGTGCGAGTTGAAGCTTTTGATGTGGCTGCCGGCAATGCCCGTATAGACCTCGCGGATCTTGCAGTCGGCCATCAACTCGGCCTCTTCCAGTGCGCGCTGGATGGCATTGACGGTGGCTTCGATGTTGACCACCACACCGCGCCGCAAGCCGCGCGACGGACTCGTTCCCATGCCGATGATCTCGAGTTCACCCTCGTCGTTGATTTCCGCAACGATGCAGACGATCTTGGAGGTGCCGATGTCGAGGCCAACGACCAGGTTTTTGGGGTCTCTGGGCTTACTCATGTTGCGTAGCACTCATGTTTCACTCGGTTGGAAAGGCGTTACGCCGTCCGGCATCCGCACGGCGAAGCCGTCCGGGTAGCGCAGGTCGACGGTGACCGGTGTAATCGGGGCTGCGGCAGGGGAGCCCTGCGCCGCGGCCACGACCTCTTTTGCAGGCTGCGCGCCGAACAGGCGCGGATACATGGCGACAAAACGCGCCAGCCGCGCGTCGGTCTGCTCGCGGCCGAGCGCAAGCTGCATGCCGTTGTCGAGCTTGAGCCGCCAGGCCCGCCGCGGCGACAGGCGCAACTCGTCGATCGTCATGCCGAGCGGGGCGAGCGCGGCCTGATGGCGGCGATAGGCAGCCACCACCTCGGCGCTGCTGTCCTCGGGGCCGGACAGCCGCGGCAACTGGGTCGATACTGCGGCGACAAACACCTCGCCCGCTTCGTTGATGAGCGCGTCGTCATTCCAGCGCGCCAGCGGCAGATGCTCGCTGAGCGACACCACCAGGGTGTCGGGCCAGCGGCGCTCAACCCGCGCTTCGCGCACCCAGGGAAGCTTCTCCAGGCTGTTGCGCACGCCTTCGAGGTCGACGGTGAAGAAGGTGCCGCGCACCTGACGCTCGGCCACCAGCCGGATCTGCGCTTCGGTGACGTGCGCCACCGGGGTTTTCACCTCGATGCTCTCGAGCGCGAACCATGGCTGCGCCATCACCCAGCTGACCGCGCCATAAGCCAACAGGCCGAGCGCGCCCCAGGTCAGCACGCGGGCGACCTGGGTCAGGGGATGGGCAGAAAGTTCGGGCGAGGTCAAAGCGTCTGCTCCAGAATCTTCAGACACAGGGCATCGAAATCCATGCCGGCAACCCGCGCGGCCATCGGCACCAGGCTGTGGTCGGTCATGCCGGGCGAGGTGTTCACCTCCAGCAGGTAGGGATTGCCGAGGCTGTCGAGCATCAGGTCGACCCGGCCCCAGCCGCGTCCGCCTACCAGGCGGAAGGCATCCAGCGCCAGCTGCCGCAGCGCCATTTCCTGCGTGTCGGGCAGACCTGCCGGGCAGTGATACTGGGTGTCGTTGCGGATATATTTGGCTTCGAAGTCGTAGAAAGCCTTGTCCTTGGCCGGCTGCAGGCGGATCAGGGGCAGCGCGGTGTTGCCGAGTATGCCGACGGTGAATTCGGCGCCGTCGATGAATTTTTCCGCCAGCACCAGCGCATCGTGTTCGGCAGCGGTTTCATACGCGGCCTTCAGGGTGCCGGGGGCGGTCACCTTGCTCATGCCGATGCTGGAGCCTTCGCGTGCGGGCTTGACGAAAATCGGCAGGCCGAGCTTTGTTTCCACCGCGGCGAAGTCGCAGGCGGCATCGAGTATCGCCCAGTCGGCGGTGGGCAGGCCGGCGGCACGCCACAGCAACTTGGTGCGCCACTTGTCCATGCCGATGGCCGAGGCCATCACGCCGCTGCCGGTGTAGGGTATGGCCAGCAATTCGAGCGCGCCCTGCATGCAGCCGTCCTCGCCGAAGCGCCCGTGCAGCGCGATGAAGACGCGGTCGAATTCGCCGCTGATGAGGTCGCCGAGGTTGCGGTTGGCCGGGTCGAACGCGTGCGCATCGATCCCTTGCCGGGTCAGCGCCGCCAGCACTGCCGCGCCGCTGTTCAACGAAACCGGGCGCTCGGCCGAGGTGCCGCCCAGCATGACCGCGACCTTGCCAAATTTTTTCCCTGATTCAATCGGGCTCACAGTCGTTCTCCAATGATTCTCACTTCGCGGATCAGCTGCACATTGGTGTGCGCCTCCACGCTGTCTTCTACATGTTCGATCAGGCGCTCGATGTCGGTCGCGGTGGCGTGTCCCAGGTTGACGATGAAGTTGGCATGCTTCTCCGACACCTGCGCGTCGCCGATGCGATGTCCCTTGAGTCCGCAGGACTCGATCAGCCGCGCGGCGTAATTGCCGGGCGGATTGCGGAACACCGAACCGGCGTTGGGCAGCTTCAGCGGCTGCGAAGCGATGCGATATTTCAGTAACGCCCTGATCGTCTCGCGCGCAGCCGCGCCATCGCCGCGGGCGAGACGAAACCAGCCGCCAATGAACCACTCCTGTTGGGGGTGCTTCAGCGCCACATGGCGGTAGCCCGTCACGTAGTCGTCATGCAGTCGCTCGTTCAGCCGCCCCTGGCGGTCCAGCGTCTGCACCTGCACCAGCCTGTCCCAGGTTTCGCTGCCGTAGCAGCCGGCATTCATCGCCATCGCGCCGCCGACGGTGCCGGGAATGCCGGCCCAGAACTCGCCGCCGACCAGGTTGTGGTTGGCGGCAAAGCGCGCCAGCTTGGGCGCGGCGACGCCTGCCTGGGCGTACACCAGAGCGGTCTCGATATCCGCCGGCGCGGGCGGCAGGCCGTGCGTGCGGCTTTCGATCGCCAGCTTGGTCAGCACGCCGTGGAGCAGGATCACCACCCCCTTGACGCCGCCGTCACGCACCAGCAGATTGCTGCCCAGCCCCACCATGTGGATGTCTTCGTGCGCGGGCATCGAACGCACCAGCCAGCCCAGGTCTTCCAGATCGGCCGGGATGTAGACGCGCTGCGCTGCGCCGCCGGCGCGCCACGACACATGCTTTTTCATCGGCTCGTTGTAGAAAAAGCGCCCGCGCAGCACCGGCGCGCCGCCACCCGCCACGTCAATCTCGCTCATGCGGTAGTCATGCCGCATGGGACGCTCCCAGGGACGGTGCCACCTGACCGATGCTGCCGGCGCCCATCACCAGAACCACATCGCCCGCCTGCGCCAGATCACCCACCGCCGCGGGCACATCGGCGACGTTTTCCACGAACACCGGCTCGACCTTGCCCGCCACCCGCACCGCACGGGCGAGCGCGCGGCCATCCGCCGCCACGATGGGTGCTTCGCCCGCGGGATAGACCTCGGTCAGCACCAGCATGTCGGTTTCCGACAGCACTTTCACGAAGTCCTCGAAGCAGTCGCGGGTGCGGGTGAAACGGTGCGGCTGGAACACCAGCACCAGTCGGCGCCCCGGGAAAGCGCCGCGCGCGGCGGCCAGGGTGGCCGCCATTTCCACCGGGTGGTGGCCGTAGTCGTCGACCAGGCAGTAATGCCCGCCATGCTTCGCCGCGATTTCCCCGTAGCGCTGGAAGCGCCGGCCGACGCCGTGGAATTCGGCAAGCGCCTTGACGATGGCGGCGTCATGGGCGTCGACCTCGGTCGCCACCGCGATGGCGGCCAGCGCGTTCAGCACGTTGTGCATGCCGGGGTGGTTCAACACCACGTCGAGATCGGCCGCGCCTTCGCGCTTGACGGTGAAGTGCATCCTGCCGTGTTCGAAGCGCGCATCGACCGCGCGCACCTGGGCCGCTTCGCCGAAGCCGTAGGTGGTGATCGGTTTGGTGATGCGCGGCAGGATTTCGCGCACGTGCGGGTCGTCGATGCACAGCACCGCCATGCCGTAGAAGGGCAGGCGCTGGCAGAAGTCGACGAACGCCTGCTTCAAGCGCTCGAAGTCATGGCCGTAGGTCTCCATGTGGTCGGCGTCGATGTTGGTGACGATCGCGATCACCGGCGTCAGGTAGAGGAACGAGGCATCGGATTCGTCGGCCTCGGCCACCAGGAAATCGCCCTGCCCGAGGCGCGCGTTGGTGCCGGCGGCGGTCAGCCTGCCGCCGATGACGTAGGTCGGGTCCATTCCCGCCGCGCCGAGAATGCTGGCGACCAGACTGGTCGTGGTGGTCTTGCCGTGAGTGCCGGCAATCGCAATGCCCTGTTTGAGCCGCATCAGCTCGGCGAGCATCAGCGCGCGCGGCACCACGGGAATCTTGTTCTCGCGGGCGCGAACGACTTCCGGGTTGTCGTCGGTCACGGCGGTCGAGATCACAACGACGTCGGCGCCGGCAATGTGGTCAGCGGCGTGGCCACGATGAATGCGCGCGCCGAGCCCGGCCAGCCGCTGCGTCACCGCACTGTCGGCCAGATCCGATCCCGAGACGGCATAGCCCAGATTCAGCAATACCTCGGCGATTCCGCTCATGCCGACGCCGCCGATGCCAACGAAATGGATATGTTTGACCGCGTGTTTCATTTCGCCAGCGCCTCGCAAATATCGGCAACCCGTTGGGTCGAATCGGGTCTGGCAAGTTCCAGCGCCTTGTCCGACATGGCGGCAAGCGTGGTGCGGTCGAGGCTGCCGATCAGCGCCGCCAGCTTCTCCGCGCTCAGGTCCTGCTGCTGCACCAG
>DASTEA010000235.1:0-5247 GCA_035710075.1 Thiobacillus sp. | reverse complement strand
ACGCGCGCCGGTGCGGCAGATGAAAATGAGCAGCGATTCCGGATCGGTGGCCTGGGCCATCTGTGTCCGAAAATGAGGATTAAGCACCCAGCCCGGCCAGGATTGCCATTCGACGTGCAGCGCATCGGGGATGACGCCGTTCAGTTCGAGTTCCGCGCGCGAGCGCACATCGATCAGGCGGGACCCGGGCGCAAGTTGCAGCAATTCGTGCGCTTCATGCGGCAGCAAGGCACCCGCAAAGGACCAGGAATGAGCCCGGCTGCGGCTGTGGGCTGTGTCGAGCAACTCGGTAATGCGTCCCATGCTGGACTCCTTAATGCTTAAACCAATTATATGAAATTCACTGCCAGGTTCAATTTTCGCACCAAAACAGTGCGTTGGCGGGCGCGGATGCATACTAATGGTGCGCAGATGAAAGCGGAGGCGTGCTATCCCGTTGCACGGGCCTTGTGGCACAATGATTCAAGCCCGCTTTCCTACATGGCACGGTTGCTGCTAAGTTTTAAAAATCATTGCGGCACCCTTATCGGGTGCCGTCATTTCGTCTATTTCAGTTCGAGGACTTCAGCATGGATGTGTTAAACGTGATCAAGATGATTCAGGACAACGAAGTGAAATTCGCTGACCTGCGCTTTACCGACACCCGCGGCAAGGAGCAGCACGTGTCCATCCCAGCGCGCCTGGTGACCGAGGAGTGGTTCGAGGACGGCCATCCCTTCGATGGCTCCTCGATCGCCGGCTGGAAAGGCATTCAGGCCTCCGACATGCTGCTGAAAGCCGACCCCGATACGGCCTACATGGACCCCTTCTTCGACGAGCCCACGATCATCCTGACCTGCGACGTGATCGAGCCGTCCGACGGCAAGGGCTACGAGCGCGACCCGCGTTCGGTGGCCAGGCGCGCCGAAGCGTATTTGAAATCGACGGGCATCGCCGATACCGCCTACTTCGGCCCCGAACCCGAATTCTTCATTTTCGATTCGATCACCTGGCACGAAGACATGTCGGGCTGCGGCGTTAAAATCAATTCCGAGGAAGCTGCCTGGTCGTCCGCAGAAAAATTCGAGAGCGGCAACATCGGCCACCGTCCCGGCGTCAAGGGCGGCTACTTCCCGGTGCCGCCGGTCGACAGCCTGCAGGACATCCGTGCCGCCATGGTGCTGGCACTGGAAGAAGCCGGCGTTCCGGTGGAAGTGTTCCACCATGAAGTCGCCACTGCCGGCCAGTGCGAAATCGGCACCCAGTTCAGCACGCTGACCAAGCGCGCCGACTGGACGCAGATCCTGAAGTACATCGTGCACAACGTCGCCCACGCCTACGGCAAGACCGCGACCTTCATGCCCAAGCCCATCGTCGGCGACAACGGCTCCGGCATGCACGTGCACATGTCGCTGTGGAAGGACGGCAAGAACCTGTTCGCCGGCAACGGTTATGCCGGCCTGTCCGAGCTGAGCCTGTATTACATCGGCGGCATCATCAAGCACGCCAAGGCGCTGAACGCGATCACCAACCCGTCGACCAACTCCTACAAGCGTCTGGTGCCCGGCTTCGAGGCGCCGGTGATGCTGGCCTACTCGGCACGCAACCGTTCGGCTTCGATCCGCATTCCGATCGCCGCCAGCGAAAAGGCTCGCCGCATTGAAACCCGCTTCCCCGATCCCATGGCCAACCCCTATCTGTGCTTTGCCGCGCTGATGATGGCGGGGCTGGACGGCATCCAGAACAAGATCCACCCCGGCGATCCGTCGGACAAGAACCTGTACGACCTGCCGCCGGAAGAAGAGGCGATGGTGCCGAAGGTCTGCCATAGCCTGGACATGGCGCTGGAAGAACTCGACAAGGATCGCGAGTTCCTGACCCGTGGCGGCGTGTTCACCAATGACATGATCGATGCCTACATCGAACTGAAAATGGAGGATGTCACCAAGTTCCGCATGACCACGCATCCGGCCGAGTTCGCGATGTATTACTCGCTGTAATCGCTGCGCGCGCAGCAGCGGGGCGGCTTCGGCCGCCCTTTTTTATGAAGTTTCACCCCGGAAACATCGGGATATTTCCCCGTGCCGCTGTGGTGGGCGCGGTTTCCCCCGTCTCATCGGTGAATCGCGGCGGTCAAGAATCCCGGCTTTTGGCCGTTAACAAGTGGTGCGCTAAACTCAACCCATGCCAATCGCCCGCTTTTCCTTTCTCTTGTGTCTGATCCTGGCTGCGCCCGCGCAGGCGGAGATCTACAAGTACGTCGATGAAAACGGTAAGGTGACGTTCACCGATGTCTACAGGAAGGGCGGCAAACGGATCGAACTGCCGGGGGGGCCGGCGCCGCTTCCGAACCGGGACAAAGCACCCCGACGGGCGTCCTACAATCCCAGTCCGGCGGATTTTCCGCGGATCGATGTCGGCACGCAGAAACGCCGCGACGATATCCGCCGTCAGGTGCTGCAGGACGAAATTTCCGGCGAGCGCCGCAATGCCGACGAGGCGCGCCGCCAGTTGGCTCTGGGCGAGCGTCTGCAGCCCGGCGAGCGAGCGACTGATACAAGCTATATCAAGCGCGTGAAAAAATTGCGCGCCGCCGTGCAGCAGCACGAGCAAAACGTCACCTCAATCCAGCGCGAACTGGCCAATCTGAAGTAATCGCCTGCCTTGCCCCACGGGGTGGGCGGTGGCTGTAAAGACGCTAAAGCCTTAAAGGACTCCGATCCACTATGCACTAAAGCGCGTGTGGCGTCGTATGCGCCAACAACCACGCTCTGGCACAATCAGTGCTTCTACTGAACGCATGCGCATGACGCCGCCTTCCCCAACCGATTTTTCCGGGCTCGATTGCCTGTCCACCGGCGCCATGGTGCTGGATGCTGACGATTGCATCCTGTACGTCAACCCGGCTGCCGAAACGCTGCTCGGCGTATCCGGCGCGCTGCTGGTCGGGGGAAGCGTCGATCATGTGTTTGAACGCAGCCCCGAACTGAGGGCGGCAATTCATACCGCGCGCAGCGAACAGGAGACTGTCATCGAATACGAACTCGAGGTGGCGGTAAGCAGCCATCCGCCGATTCGCCTCGGGTGCAGCATTTCACCGTTAGATACGCCGCTGCATGCGGTATTGATCGAAATGCGGGCCGTCGATCCGCAGTTGCGCATCGCCCGGCTCGAGCAGGCGCGCCTGCAACAGGAAGCCAACCGCGAACTGCTGCGCAATCTGGCACACGAAATCAAGAACCCGCTCGGCGGCATTCGCGGCGCAGCGCAGTTGCTGGAGTACGAGTTGCCGCGCGAGAGCTTGCGCGAATACACCCAGGTCATCATCAAGGAATCGGATCGTCTGCAATCGCTGATGGAGCGTCTGCTGACGCCGCACCGCACGCCCCGTTTTGGTGCGGTGAATATTCATGAAGTGCTGGAGCGGGTGCGCAGCCTGATTCTGGCCGAAACCCCGAGCGTGACGCTGCAGCGCGACTATGACATCAGCCTGCCGGAAATCCGTGCCGACGCCGAACAACTGATCCAGGCCACGCTCAATATCGCGCGCAATGCGGTGCAGGCGATGCACGGCCAGGGCGAAATCGTCTTCAAGACCCGGGTGGCACGGCAGATCACCCTGGAAAGCCGACGCTACCAACTGGGCATGCGGGTCGAGATCATCGACAACGGCCCCGGCATTCCCGATGAAATCCGCGAGCAGATTTTCTATCCGCTGGTGTCGGGCCGCGAAGGCGGCAGCGGCCTGGGGCTGGCTGTGGCGCAGACGCTGATTGCACAAAACCACGGCACCATCGACTGCGAAAGCCGCCCCGGCCATACCGCATTTTTTATCTTTCTTCCGCTTCCCATTTGAATGCCATGCCGAAATCAAGCTGTGTCTGGATCATCGACGATGACCGTTCCATCCGCTGGGTGCTGGAAAAAGCACTGCTGCGGGATGATATTCCGTGCATGACCTTCAGTTCGGCCAGCGACGCGCTGCGTGAACTCGAGCGCAGCACGCCTGCCGTGGTGCTGTCCGATATCCGCATGCCGGGCGTCTCCGGGCTCGAGTTGCTGCAGGCGCTGAAAGAGCGCCTGCCCAAGGTGCCGGTCATCATCATGACCGCGTATTCCGACCTCGACAGCGCCGTGGCGGCGTTTCAGGGCGGCGCGTTCGAATATCTGCCCAAGCCGTTCGATGTCGACCAGGCGCTGGAACTGGTGCGCCGCGCGTTGGCCGAAAATGCCAGCCGCGACACGCCGGCGCCAAGTGAGGCGCCGATGACCGAAATGCTCGGCCAGGCGCCGGCGATGCAGGAGGTGTTCCGCGCCATCGGACGCCTCTCGCAGTCGCACGCCACCGTGCTGATCACCGGTGAGTCGGGCAGCGGCAAGGAACTGGTTGCGCGCGCCCTGCATCGCCACAGTCCGCGCGCTACCGGGCCGTTCATTGCGCTCAACACCGCGGCCATTCCCAAGGATCTGCTGGAATCCGAACTGTTCGGCCACGAACGCGGCGCGTTCACTGGCGCGGCGGCGCAACGACGTGGCCGCTTCGAGCAGGCCGACGGCGGCACCCTGTTCCTGGACGAGATCGGCGACATGCCGTCCGAACTGCAGACCCGTTTGCTGCGCGTGCTGTCCGACGGCCAGTTCTATCGCGTGGGCGGACATACCCCGATCAAGGTCAACGTGCGGGTGATTGCCGCCACCCACCAGGATCTCGAAGTGCGGGTGCGCGAAGGGCTGTTCCGCGAGGACCTGTTCCACCGCCTCAACGTCATCCGCCTGCGGCTGCCGGCGCTGCGCGAGCGGCGCGAGGACATTCCCTTGCTGGTGCGCCATTTCATGCAGAAAAGTGCGCGCGAACTGGGGATGGAGGCGAAGGGGGTGTCGGAGGGCGCGCTCAGGACCCTGGTCAACCTGCCGTGGAGCGGAAACGTTCGCCAGCTTGAAAACGTCTGCCATTACCTCACCGTGATGGCGCCCGGCCAGGTGGTCGAGGTCAGTGACCTGCCCGCCGATCTGATGCAGGGCAACGTCGTGCCGCAAGCGGGCGACTGGCTGCATAGCCTGGCGGCCGAGGCGAGTGCACGGCTGGCGCGCGGCGAGGCCGCAATTCTCGATGAACTCACCCAGGCCTACGAAAAAACGCTGATCGAAGTGGCGTTGCGCCACACCGGCGGGCGCCGCATCGAGGCCGCCCATCTGCTGGGCTGGGGGCGCAATACCTTGACGCGCAAAATTCACGAACTGGGAATGGATGCCGTGCCCGAGGCGGGT
>DASTEA010000234.1:0-6472 GCA_035710075.1 Thiobacillus sp. | reverse complement strand
GTGAGCCTTCTCGAAAATGTCGACGTCCCAGCCTGCCGCTGCGAGCGTTCCCGCACAATTGGCACCGGCGATTCCCGCGCCAACGATGCCTGCCCGAAGTCTTGCCATGCTTTTGCTTTCCTTGTGGTGACGTGCGAATGTTCATTGAGCCGCGCGGCGGCACGCTCTGGAGGCCGCTGCGGGATGGGCCGGCAGCGGCTGCAGCCAGGCGAAATCAACCGCTAACTCTCTCAGTAAAGTCCAGCTCCCCCCAAACCGACCCGGATCAGGCGGTCCGGTTTCGCTCAGCCGAGTTTCTTTTGCATCGCCACGTGCGTAATGCCCGCCTCTTCGTAGTCGTCCCCCACCGCGACGAATCCTGCGCGTGCGTAAAACGCGGCGGCGTGCGTTTGCGCGCTGAGCCTGAGCGTGGTGTATCCGCGCGTCTGCGCCGCGTTCTGGGCTGCCGCCAGCAAGGCACGGCCGACGCCACGGCCGCGCCAGGCCGGCAGCACCGCCATGCGGCCGATGTGGCCGTCGGGCAGCAGGCGGGCGCAGCCGATGGCCCGTCCCTGATCGTCAACGGCGAGCAGCTGCACGGCGCCGGCATCGTCGGCGTCCCATTCCATGTCCTCGGGCACGCCCTGCTCGTCGATGAACACCGCGCGACGAACTTCGCTCAGGCGCGGCGCATCGTGCGCCCAGTCGGTGAGCAGGATGCTGAAATCAGACATGTTCGGCTTGCAGGCTAAAGCGATGTGCCGCACGGCGTCCGCGGTCGGCCCGGATGGCGCGCAGCATCCACAGGCCGGCGACGAACCAGGCACCGGTGATCAGCAGCGCCTGGCGATGGTCGCCGGCAGTGAGCCAGCTGGCGATGCCATAGGTCAGCGGCCCGATGATCGACGCGCATTTCACCGCCAGCCCCCACAGGCCGAAAAACTCGGCCTGGTGCGCGGGCGGCGCCAGCAGGGCGACCATCGCCCGCCCTGCCGATTGCGACGCGCCCATGCACAGTCCGGCCAGGTTGGCCGCCAGCCAGAACATCCGTTCGTCCGGCGCGGCCCAGGCCAGCAGCACCATCGCGATCCAGCCGGCGAGCGTCAGGGCGATCGCCCGCACATGGCCGATGCGGTCCTGCACATAGCCCAAGGCAAACGCACCGATGGCGGCGGTGATGTTGACCACCAGCACCAGCAGAATGGTCCGCTGCGTGTCGAAGTGAAACACCTGGCTGGCATAGATCGCCGCCAGCGTGATGACCGCCTGGATGCCGGCCTGGTACAGCACGGTGCAGACCAGAAAGCGCCTGAGGTCGGGTAGCTGGCTCAGATGACCGAGGGTGTAGTGCACCTGCCGCCTGGCGTTGCGCGGGGCGTGGTTGGGCTGCGGGATGGCGCGCTCGCGCAGCATCAGGAGCGTGGGCAGGCTCGCCAGCATGAAGATCGCGGCGGTGATCAGCATCGCCACCGGCACGAAATCGGCTGCACCCTGCCCCTGGCCCTGTGCCCAGCCGATGTACGCAAGGCTGGCGCCGAGTGACACCAGCCCGCCGACATAGCCGAGCGCCCAGCCCCAGCCCGATATCCGGCCGAGCGCGCGCGGGCGGGCCAGTTCGGGCAGGAACGCGGCGATCAGGTTTTCACCGGTGCCGAAGAAATAGTTGGACAGCACCAGCGCCGCGATCGCCAGTGCCAGCGCGCCCGGCGCAGCGAAATACAGTGCCGCGGTAAACCCGACGCAGCCCAGCGTGGTCAGCCACAGCAGCTTTTTCTTGCTGGCGTGGGCGTCGGCCCAGGCGCCGATCAGCGGCGCGGTGAGCATGACCAGCGCATAGGACACCGACAGCGACAGCGTCCAGGCGAAGGTCGCCCATGGTGCATTGCCGGCGACGACGGCGACGAAATAGGCGCTGAACACGGCGGTGATGACGACCGTGGTGTAGCCCGAATTGGCGAAGTCGTACATCGCCCAGGCCCACACCTCGCGGCGCGGCACGCCGGGCTGCAGCCGCTTCGCCATCAGTCCACGCGGTCCTCGGACTCGGCCTGCTGTTGCAGCGCCCACATGTGGGCGTACACGCCGTTCTGCGCCAGCAGGCCGGGGTGGCGCCCGCGCTCGACGATGCGCCCGCCTTCGATCACCAGGATCTCGTCGGCCTCGACCACGGTGGACAGGCGGTGCGCGATGATGAGGCTGGTGCGGCCGCGGGCGATTTCCAGCAGTTCGCCCTGGATGGCCTTTTCGGTCTTGGTGTCGAGCGCCGAGGTCGCCTCGTCGAGAATCAGGATCGCGGGGTTCTTCAGCAGGGTGCGCGCAATCGCCACGCGCTGCTTCTCGCCACCCGAGAGCTTCAGGCCGCGCTCGCCCACCACGGTGTCCCAGCCCTGCGGCAGGCTTTCGATGAAGTGCAGGATGTGCGCCGCGCGTGCGGCTTCGACCACTTCGTCACGGCTGGCGTCCGGCCGACCGTAGGCGATGTTGTAGTAGATGCTGTCGTTGAACAGCACGGTGTCCTGCGGCACCACGCCGATGGCGGCGCGCAGGCTGTCCTGCGTGACGTGGCGGATGTCCTGGCCGTCGATGGTGATGCTGCCGGCGCCGACGTCGTAGAAGCGGAACAAGAGCCGCGCCAGCGTCGACTTGCCGGCGCCGCTCGAGCCCACCGCTGCCACCGTCTTGCCGGCCGGAATGGTGAAGCTGACGTCATGCAGGATCGGGCGGTCGGCGTTGTAGGCAAAGCTCACGTGCTCGAATCTCACTTGCCCGGCGACAACATCGAGTGCGCGCGCGTCCTTGGCGTCCTCCACCTCGCGCGGCCGCTGCAACAGCGCGAACATCCTCTCGACGTCGGTGATCGATTCCTTGATCTGGCGGTACATCACGCCGAGAAAGCTGAGCGGCTGAAACATCTGCAGCAGGAAGGCGTTGACCATTACCAGGTCGCCCAGCGTCAGGGTGCCCTCGACCACGCCGGCGGCGGCGCGCAGCACCATCAGCGTGACGCCGATGGCGATGACGCCCGCCTGCGCGGCGTTCAGCATCCCCAGCGAGCGCTGCGACTTCAGCGCCATGTCCTCCCACTCGACGAGGCTGTTGTCGTAACGCTGCGCCTCGTATTTCTCGTTGCCGAAGTACTTGACCGTCTCATAGTTCAACAGGCTGTCGATGGCGCGGCCGTAGGCTTCGGAATCGAGCGTGTTGGCTCGGCGCACGAACTGGGTGCGCCACTCCGTGATGGTGACGGTGAAGCCGATGTAGGCCGCCAGGGTGATCAGCGTCAGCAGGCCGAACACCCAGTCGAGCTTGACGAACAGGATGCCCGCGACCATCAGGATTTCCAGCACCGTGGGGGTGATGCGGAACAGCAGATAGCCGACCAGGCTCGACAGCGCCTTGGAACCGCGTTCGATGTCGCGGGTAATGCCGCCGGTCTGCCGTTCGAGGTGAAAGCGCAGCGACAGCGCGTGCAGATGGTTGAACACCGCCATGCTGATGCGACGCATCGCGCGCTGCGTGACCTTGGCGAAGATCACGTCGCGCAGATCGGAGAAGGTGGTGCTGGCAAAGCGCAATACGCCGTAGCCCAGAATGAGCGCCAGCGGCAGCACCAGTTCGGGACGTGGCTGATCGAGCGCGTCGATGATTTCCTTCAGCACCAGAGGCACCGCCACCGACGCCAGCTTGGCGCCGATCAGCAGCGCCAGCGACAGCAGCACGCGGCCGCGGAATTCCCACAAATAGGGAAACAGGCGGCCGATCGAACGCAGGCTGGGTTCGCCGAGTGGCGGTGGCGCGGTATGGGAATGAACGGCGGGATGCATCAGGTCGGGTAGAATCGCGGCTTGTTTTTCCCGATTTTACGTCCACCGGTGAGTGATTCCGACGCCGGGCGATTAAATAGCATGAAGCGCCCATTGATTTGAAGCGCCACCCTAATGATGAAGCTCTACGGCATTGCCAACTGCACCACCGTCAAGAAGGCGCGCGCCTGGCTGGCCGATCACGCGCTGCACGCCGCCTTCCACGACTTCAAGAAACAGGGCGTCGATGCGGCATGGCTGCGCGACGTGATCCAGCAAACGGGCTGGCAGGCACTGCTCAACACGCGCGGCACCACCTGGCGCAAACTCACCGAGGCGGAAAAATCCGCCGTCGCCGACGAAACCAGCGCGATCGCCCTGATGCTGGCGCAGCCCAGCGTGATCAAACGGCCCGTGCTGGAACGCGATGGCCGTTACCATCTCGGCTTTGCCGAAGACCATTATCAAACCCTATTCGGAGCATGACCCTGCATGGCCAATGAAACTTTCGAGCTTGCAGTCGAACTGCTCAAACGCCGCTCGCTGACCCCTGACGACGCCGGTTGCCACGATCTCGTCGCCGCGCGTCTGGCAAAGCTCGGCTTCCATATCGAGCGCCATTGCCACAACGGCGTCGACAACTTGTGGGCGCGCAGGGGCACGACTTCACCCGTGGTCTGCTTCGCCGGCCACACCGACGTGGTGCCAACCGGGCCGCTGGATCAATGGCTGTCCGACCCCTTCGAACCGACAGTGCGCGACGGCCAGCTCTATGCGCGCGGTGCCGCCGACATGAAAACCTCGGTTGCAGCCTTCGTCACCGCCACCGAACGTTTCGTTGCGGCGCACCCCTGGCACACCGGCTCGATCGCCTTCCTGCTCACCTCGGACGAGGAAGGCCCCGCCACCGATGGCACGGTGAAGGTGGTCGAGGCGCTGAAGGCACGCAATGAGCTACTCGACTACTGCATCGTCGGCGAGCCCACCAGCGCCGCCGAATTCGGAGACACCATCAAGAACGGCCGCCGCGGTTCACTCTCCGGCACGCTGCGGGTCAAGGGCGTGCAAGGGCACATCGCCTACCCGCATCTGGCGAAGAATCCGGTTCATCTGGCTGCACCGGCGATTGCCGAACTCGCCGACACCATGTGGGACGAAGGCAACACCTGGTTCCCACCGACGACCTGGCAGATTTCCAATATCCACGGCGGCACCGGCGCCACCAACGTCATCCCCGGCATGGTCGAGATCCAGTTCAACTTCCGCTTTTCCACCGCCAGCACCGCTGAAGGCCTGATGGACGCGGTGCACGAAATTCTCGACAGCCACGGCCTCCATTACGAGATCGACTGGCACCTCTCGGGCAGGCCCTTCCTCACCCCGCGCGGCCCGCTGTGCGACCGCCTCAGCGAGACGATCCGCGAAGTCACCGGCCTCACCCCCGAACTGTCGACCAGCGGCGGCACTTCGGACGGCCGTTTCATCGCCGACATCTGCCGCGAGGTGGTCGAATTCGGCCCGCTCAACAGCAGCATCCACAAGCTGAACGAGCATGTCGCGGTGGAGAACATCGAACCGCTGTCGGCCATCTACGAGAAGACGCTGGAAAAACTCCTGACCTCATGAAACATTTCGACGACACCGAATCCCTCATCACCGTGCGCGACTGGCTGCGCTTTGCCGTGTCGCGCTTCAACGAAGCCAAGCTGTTCTTCGGCCACGGCACCGACAACGCCTTCGACGAAGCGGCCTACCTGATCCTGCACACCCTGCATCTGCCGCTCGACCGGCTGGAGCCGTTTCTCGACGCCAGCCTGACCCACGGCGAATCGGAGGAAGTGCAGGCGGTGATCGAGCGCCGGGTCAGGGAGCGCATCCCCGCTGCCTACCTCACGAACGAAGCCTGGCTGGGCGAGCACCGTTTCTATGTCGACGAGCGCGTGATCGTTCCGCGCTCCTTCATCGCCGAACTGCTGCCGGAGCAGCTGGCGCCGTGGGTGGAAAGCCCGGACGAGGTGACGCGCGCGCTCGACCTCTGCACCGGATCGGGCTGCCTCGCCATCCTGGCGGCGCTGGCCTTTCCGAATGCCGAAGTCGATGCGGTGGATCTGTCGAAAGATGCGCTGGACGTCGCCGCAAAGAACGTCGCCGATTACGGCCTCACGGACCGCGTCGAGCTGATCGAATCGGACCTGTTCGCGGCGCTGGGCGGCCGCAGCTACGACGTCATCCTCAGCAATCCGCCCTACGTAAACGCCGAGTCGGTCGCCGCGCTGCCGCCGGAATACCAGGCGGAGCCTGCACTGGCGCTGGGCTCGGGCGCGGACGGCCTGGACGCGACGCGGCAGATTCTCGCCCAGGCAAAAAACCACCTCAATCCCGGCGGCCTGCTGGTGGTGGAAATCGGCCACAACCGCGACGCACTCGAAGCCGCTTACCCCGCCCTGCCCTTCACCTGGCTCGACACCGAAGGCGGCGACCAGTTCGTCTTCATGCTGCGACGCGAAGACCTCTGAGGCGACCGATCACGGCGCGAATTCGGCGATGCGCGCGGTCACCTCGCCGCCGTCGACAATCAGCTCGCCGGCCGCGATCGGCAACTTGAAGCGGCGCCGACCGGCGCTTCCCGGATTCACGTAAAGCACGCCGTTTTTCCGCTCGACGAGCGGCTGGTGCGAGTGTCCGAAGAC
>DASTEA010000233.1:0-3143 GCA_035710075.1 Thiobacillus sp. | reverse complement strand
ACACCGGAGAGCCGGCGGCACGCGCGGCCTGGGTGTCGTTGAGCGAATCGCCGATCAGCAGCAGTTCGGCCGGCTTGACCTTGAACACCTCGCAGGCGTGCAGCAGCGGCAGCGGGTCGGGCTTGCGGCGCGCCAGCGAGTCGCCGGAGAGGATCAGCTCGAAGTAGTCGAACAGCCCCGTGTCCTTCAGCAGCGGCACGGTGAACTGCTCGGCCTTGTTGGTGATGCAGGCCACGTGCAGGCCCATCGCCTTGAACGCGTCGAGGCCCTCGACCACGCCGTCGAACGGGCGCGAATGCAGCGACACATGTTCGCCGTAATGCTTCTGGTACGACGCAATGGCCAGCTCGAACAGCGCCGCTTCGGGCTCGGCATCCATCTCGCCGGTGAGCACGCGCTTGACCAGACGCGACACGCCGTTGCCGATGTAGGTGGAAATCGTTTGCAGCGACGGGCAGGGGCGGCCGAGGTCGGCCATCATCAGTTCGGCGGCGTGCGCCAGGTCCGGCGCGGTGTCGAGCAGGGTGCCGTCGAGATCGATGACGACGGCCTTGATGGGGAGCGGGAAGCTTTTCATATTTGTTTGTGTGTCCGCGAAGGATGCGAAGAAACGCGAAGCAAAGATTTCTTCGCGGCCTTCGCCTTGCGCGGAGGAAAAAATCAGACCTTGGCGAGTTCGGCGCGCATGGCGGCGATGACGCTGTTGTAGCGCTGCGGATCGGTGTCCTTGGCGGCGTTGAAAATGGCCGAGCCGGCGACGAAGGTATCGACACCGGCACGCGCCACTTCGGCGATGTTGGCGGGGCCGACGCCGCCGTCGATCTCGATGTTCACGTTGAGGCCGCGCTCGTCGATCATCTTGCGCACGGCGCGCGCCTTGTCGAGCACGTAGGGGATGAACTTCTGGCCGCCGAAGCCGGGGTTGACCGACATCAGGAGCACCATGTCGATCTTGTCCAGCGTGTATTCCAGCACGTCCAGCGGGGTGGCGGGGTTGAACACCAGTCCGGCCTTGCAGCCGTTTTCCTTGATCAGGCCGATGGTGCGGTCGACGTGCTCGGAGGCTTCCGGGTGGAAGGTGATGTAGGTCGCGCCCGCCTTGGCGAAGTCGGGAATGATGCGGTCGACCGGCTTCACCATCAGGTGCACGTCGATCGGCGCGGTCACGCCGTGCTTGCGCAGCGCCTCGCACACCAGCGGGCCGATGGTGAGGTTGGGCACATAGTGGTTGTCCATCACGTCGAAGTGGACGATGTCGGCGCCGGAGGCGAGCACGAAGTCGACTTCCTCGCCCAGCTTGGCAAAGTTGGCGGACAGGATGGACGGGGCGATACGGTAAGTCATGGGAGGCTCCGGGAAATTTGGGAAAACCCGGACATTTTAACTTAAGTCCGCCGCGCCATTGCGTTACACTTCGCGCATTCCAACCCATCGAGCAAGCCCGTGGCCGAAGGCAAGAAGTATCACATCAGCGTCAACGTCAACACGACCTATCTGACCGAGCAGAGCGATCCCTCGGCGGATCGTTACGTGTTCGCCTACACCGTCACCATCGCCAATACCGGCACCGTGGCCGCGCAGCTGATTTCGCGCCACTGGATCATCACTGACGCCGAAAACGTCACCCAGGAAGTCAAGGGCCTCGGCGTGATCGGCGAACAGCCCCTGCTGCGGCCGGGCGAGAGCTTCGAATACACCAGCGGCACCGCGCTGGCGACGCCGGTCGGCACCATGCGCGGCACCTATCAGATGGTGGCGGAAGACGGCAACAAGTTCGACGCCGAGATTCCGGTGTTCACCCTGTCGATGCCCCGGGTTCTGCATTAAATCCGGCGTTCTCCATTAATCTGGCGTGCTGCGCCGCGGTTCATGGGCGGCGCGGCGAACCGCACAGGTTCCCTTGCATCCTGATTCTTGCGCGTTAAATCCCGGCCTCTATTTTTTCATCGTCCACCATACGATAAACACGAATAAGCCCAGCGCAATCCCGGCTTCCAGCAGCAGCCAACCCAGTCCCTGAGTCTCCATTAAAACAGTCTCTCCATTGTTATACTCGGGGCGTGTTTTTGATGTGAGCCATCTTCACCTGTGATGCTATTACGCGCAAGCCCGTGGCTGTTCGCCCTGTTGTTGTCAGCCTGCGCGGTGCACGCGCCCGTGGAACCGCCTGCGCCCCAGCCCATGCCGGCGCCGGCACCGGTGCCGCAACCGGCGCCCGAATCCGTGCCACCGCCCGCGCTCATCCCCACACCGGCGCTGGCCTACCCCACGCTCAAACCGGTGGGCTGGGCCGCAGTGGCCTTCTGGCGGAACGATGCGGTCAGCGAAACCTGGAGCGCTTTTCTGCACAGCTGTTCCACGCTCGGCAAGCGCGCAGCGTGGCAGGCGGTCTGCAGCGAAGCGGCCACGATGGGCGCGCCCGACGACGCGGCGGCGCGCGCCTTTTTCGAACGGCGTTTCCAGCCCTACCAGGCCACGCAGGACGACGGCAGCCCCGAAGGGATGGTCACCGGCTATTACGAACCGCTGCTGAAAGGCGATCGCGTGCGCACCGCGCGGGCACGCTTTCCGCTTTACGCGACCCCCGATGACCTCGTCTCGGTGGAGTTGGCGAGCGTCTACCCCGAACTGAAAAGCCTGCGTCTGCGCGGGCAGCTGGTCGGCAACAAGCTGGTGCCCTACCCCACCCGCAAGGAAATCGAGGCGTCCGGCAACGGCTTCAGGGGCAAACCCATTGCCTGGGCCGAAGATCCGGTCGACCTTTTCTTTCTGCAGATCCAGGGTTCGGGGCGCATCGAGATGCCGGACGGCTCGCACCTGCGCGTGGGCTATGCGGACCAGAACGGCCATCCTTACCAGTCGGTCGGCAAGCTGCTGGTCGAGCGCGGCGAGCTGAAACTCGAACAGGCCTCGATGCAGGGCATCAAGAACTGGGGCGCGAAGAACCCCGACAAGCTGTCTGGGCTGCTCGCCAGCAACCCGAGCTTCGTGTTCTTCCGCGAACTGCCCAGCGAGCTGCCCGGCCCGCTGGGCGCGCTCGGTGTGCCGCTGACCGGCGGCCGGTCGATCGCCGTCGACCCGCGCTTCATTCCGCTCGGCGCGCCCGTCTTCCTCGCCACCACCCAGCCCAATTCGGCGTTGCC
>DASTEA010000232.1:0-7920 GCA_035710075.1 Thiobacillus sp. | reverse complement strand
ACTTCCTGCGCGTGGCTCGCCGGATCGACCTTGTCAAAGCGCGCTGCGATGCGGCCGTCCGGCGTGATGATGAAAGTATAGCGGCGCGCAAAGCGCACGACACCCAGATTCAGCAGACTGCCGTAGGCTGCTGCCGTGTGTCCATCGGGGTCCGACAGCAGCGGAAACGGCAGTTGATATTTGCGGGCGAAATCGGCGTGCGAGCGGCTGTCATCGACGCTGACCCCGACCACCGCCGCGTCGAGATCGCGCATGACCCCGATATCGTCACGAAAGCGGCATGCCTCCTGGGTGCAGCCCGGGGTGTCGTCTCTGGGGTAGAAATACAGCACCAGCCAGCGTCCGGCGTAATCACCCAGACGATGGGTTTGGCCGCTCTGATCCGTCAATTCAAAATCCGGCGCAGCGCTGCCTTCCAGCCGCTGCGCGCCAGGCCGCAGCATCCACAGCAGCGCGCTCGCCACCAGCAACAGCGCTGCCAATCCACCCAGCATCAGTTTCAACATATATGCATCATAGCGGGCCTGGCCTCGTTCGGTAATCCATGCGGGATTCGGTACAATGCGCGCCACGCCCCGGTAGCTCAGTGGATAGAGCAACCCCCTCCTAAGGGGTAGGTCGGTCGTTCGATTCGACTCCGGGGCGCCACACTTGATCGGTGCGCGACGCACAAACGAAAATAGCGGCCTTGGCCGCTATGCTTTTTTTACAGCTTGTTCTTGTTGCAATCCAGAAAGGACTGCGATTGTGTGCCCCTTACCAATTGTAAGGTGGCGTCCCCACGGGGATTCGAACCCCGGTTACCGCCGTGAAAGGGCGGTGTCCTAGGCCTCTAGACGATGGGGACCCGGACGACGGTGTGAACCGCCAGTTTTTACTGTCACGACTTGCGCCGTCAACGTTTACTGGAAAGTTGGGTCAAGGTGACGCCGAGCAACAAACCGACGAACCCCAATGGTACCAGCGAGATCCAGACTTCGGCGTTCTCGCTGCCATTCAACATTTTCCAAAATCCAACAACCAGCCCTACGACACTCAGTATCAACCCCAGTAGCGTGGTGATGACGCCAAGCTTGTGCATCGTACATCCTGTAAGTTGGTGGAGGTAAGCGGGATCGAACCGCTGACCTCTTGCATGCCATGCAAGCGCTCTCCCAGCTGAGCTATACCCCCAACGAAGCCGCGCATTTTATACATGCCTTGCGTGCTTGTAAAGCTTTTGCAGCGACATCGCCATCATCAATCAATCGGGAAAAAGTTTTCCGGGGTTGAGCAGGCCGTGCGGATCGAATTGCTGCTTGATGCTGCGCATGATGGCGAGCGTGGCCGGCTCAATTTCAAGTGGGACAAAACGGCGCTTTTCGGTGCCGATTCCGTGTTCGCCCGAGAGGGTGCCGCCCAGCGCCAGGACGCGCAGGATGATGGCTTCGAGCGCCAAGTGGGCGCGAGCCATTTCGTCGGCGTCGTCGGGGTGCACCATGAGGTTGACGTGCAGGTTGCCGTTGCCGGCGTGGCCAAACGACACAGCCGCCAGCCGATGCGCGTGGGCAGTATGGTCGATGAAGTCGACGAAGTCGGCGAGCTGCGACACCGGCACCACCACGTCCTCGTTGATCTTGAGCGGCGCGATCTGCTTGACGGCGAGTGACAGGGATTTGCGCGCGGCCCACAACTGCGCGATGGCTTCGCGCTCGAAGCCGCTGCGCATTTCGAGCAGGCCGTTGCCGTCGAGCGCATGCTGCAGCGCGGTGATCTGGCGCGGCAGATCCGCTGCGGCGCCGTCTGCCTCGACCATCAGCAGCGCCTGGGTTGCGGGCGGCAGGTCGTCCGCCGCGCCGGTCGGGCGGATGGCGTCGATGGCGCGGTGATCCATGAATTCGAGCGCGCTGGGCAGCACGGACTGCTGCATGACGCGGCTGACCGCATCGAGCGCGTCACGGGAGCTGGCGAAACACACGCGCAGGGTGGCGACGGCTTCCGGCGCGGGCAGCAGTTTCAGGGTGGCTTCGGTGATGAGGGCGAGGGTGCCGCCGGAACCGACCAGCAGGCGGCTGAGGTCGTAGCCGGTGACGCCCTTGGTGGTGCGGCAGCCGGTGCGGATTTCGCGGCCGTCGCCGGTGACGGCGCGCAGCCCCAGCACGTAATCGCGGGTGACGCCGTACTTGACGGCGCGCGGGCCGGCGGCGTTCATCGCGAGGTTGCCGCCGATGCGGCAATACGCATTGCTGCCGGGATCGGGCGGGTAGAACAGGCCGGCGCTGCGCGCGATGCGGTCGATTTCCTCGGTGACCACGCCGCTCTCCACCACGATGAGGCGGTTGGCGGGATCGAATTCGAGCACGCGCCGCATGCACTCGAAACTGACGACCACGCTGCCCGGCGCGGGCAGGGCGCCACCGACGTTGCCGGAGCCGGCGCCGCGCGGGGTCAGTGCAATGCGGTGTTCGAAGGCGATGCGCGCCAGCGCGGCGACCTGGTCGTGCGAGGCGGGGAACAGCACGGCGCCGGGTTCGACCCGGCGCGGGGTTTCATCGCAGGCATAGAGCGCGCGGGTGGCGTCGTCGTCGAAGACGCGATCGGCGCCGAGGGCGGAACGGAAAGCGGCAAGGGCGCGATCGGACAGCATGCTATGGGCAGTGGGTCAGGCTGGGTGTTCGGGCGGGAGCTGTGCGAGCAACTGGCCGACCATGTCGGCGTCGAGGTCCATGCCGATGTCCCAGCCTGGATTCAGTGCGATCGGCACGCCGCCGCCGATGCGGCGCAGCAGCCAGGAAAACTCGGTCAAGAGGCCGCCCGAGAATTCGGGGTAATGCTCGACAAAAGGCTTCGCGCGCTCGGGGCTGGTGAAGACGACCAGCACGCGCTCGCCGTCCTCGTCCTCGATGATCAGCGGATCGGCCTGGGTCGAGCGTTGGAAGCCCTGGATCGGGTTCTTTTCGTCGCGCACCGGCATGAACAGCTGCTGGTTCACCAGTTGCAGCACGAAGGTTTCGGGATCGAGCGTGCCGGCGTGGACGGCGGCGAGCTGTTCTTCCAGCGCGTTGTGGGGAATGAAGTTCATGGTTGCCTGACTTTGCACGGTTAAAGCGCAGTTTAACGTAAGCACTGGCGCTTGCGGGCTCTGGGCACACGACTCCGCAAGCGGAGCGGCGTGCCGACGGGGCAGCGCGATCCTTTAGGGCTTCCAGCGTTCGGGGTGCGCCCAGAAGCGGGCATTGAGCCAGTCCGGAACCGTCTTGTAGGTGGCGAGATCGTAGTCGTAGAGGCGCAGGTTTTCCGCCGTGTCGGTTGCCGCCAGCGTGAAGCCGAGTGCGCGGAACGTCGCTTCATCCAGCGCGCAACTTTGCTGCACGGCGAGCAGGATGCGCGGGGCGACGTAGAGGCGTGTCTGGCTGATCAGGTGCTGGGCTTGCTGCGCGTCCAGTCCGTTCAGCGCGTCGATGCCCAGCGCCAGCGCGCACGTCGGCCCCGGCGAATTGTCATGCCTGTGCACGGGCGTGTTGGGCAGCACGTTGGCGGCCAATTGGTGGGCGGCGGCATCGAGTGCGCACACGCTTTCGGGCTGGATTTCCAGCAGGCGTGCCTGCAGGTGGTCGCGCCAGTTCACGGCTCGGCCTTGCGCGGCACGCGTATCAGGCGGGTGCCGGCGATGCGGTCGTGCAAGAACTGGCGGTCGCGGTCGAACAGGGCCCACCAGAAGCCCGCGCCCGCCAGCAGCAAGCCCAGCAGTGCGAGGAGAAAGCGCAGCAGGGCCTGCCTGAAGGTCAGGGGGCCGCCGTCCGCGTTGACCAGGCGAATGCGCCAGGTTTTCATCGCCAGCGTTTGCCCGCTGCGCAGCCAGAATGCGCTGAAATAGGCGAACAGAATGGCCAGCAGATACAGCTGAAATACATGACGCAACCAGCCGCGCTCGGCAGTGCCGACCAGGTAGAGGAAGGGGAGCGCAGCGACGAATACCACTGCCGTGACGAGCAGTGATTCGTAGACCATGGCGGCGATGCGCACCAGAAATGGGGCGGGTGCGGGGGCTATTGCGTTGTCTTGCATGGTGGCTCTATATTGCGGGCTGGTGCGACACTTTGCCACAGCGCACCACAACCATAATCAAAAGCAAGGAGGGGCTCAATGCGTATCGTAAAGCAACTGATGGCTATTCCCGGCGTGATCGCTGCCGGCGAATACGCCTATCGGGGCGACCGTTTCTCGTACGAGGGCGCGCTCACCGACGAATTCGCGCGCATGGCATCGATCCTGTGCCGCGCGAATACGTTGTCGGTCAACATGCAGTCCGAGATTTTTGATTCCTTTGCCGAAAACTGTGGCTGCCATCCGGTGCAAGGCTGGATCGTGCGCGGCAGTGAAATCAGCATTTGTGCGGTGGGTAATTATTTTGCCTTCATCGAAAACCGTGACGAATTGCTGAACGACGTCATGACCATCATGCGCGCCAAAGTCGGTGACGTGCAGGGCGACCTGCTGGTCAATCTGTACGCCAGGCTGGGCGGCGACACCAAGGAAGCGTTGTACTGACGCCTGATATGACTATGAGGGAGCAACTGATGGATCTGCAAAAAATGATGGATTTGCCGGGCGCACTGGCAGCGTTTACTTATAGCGACAAGGGTGATCTGCAGTCGCACGTGCTGCGCGAGGGCACCGAATTGACGCCGCAGGTGCTGGACTTGCTGGCCCGCTCGTGCGTCGCCAATCTCGCCATCGCCGGCATGGAGGCGCGCGGCTGGGAAGCGGTCACCGGGCAGGGCGGTTTTCAGCCGATCAAGGGTTTCTCGGTTGTGGGCCTGGAATGGTCGGTGGTGGTGAATGGCAACTGCGGTGTCGTCGTCAAGAATCGCGACGCCGACTACGAAGCCACCTTCAATGCCTTGCCGGCTGCCTGAGGAGCGCGTATGTCGCTGAATAAAATCCTGGTGCTCGATGGCGTCACCGCCGTGTGCCGCTTCCGTGACGATGGCGTGCTCATGGAAGCCGAAGGCATGCTGTCGCAGGAACTGATGGAACGCCTGGCGAAGTTTGCCCAGTGGTATCGCCGCATGGTGTCGGGCAACACTGATCTGCTGTCCCTGTTTTCGCAGATGCGCGGCTGGTCGCCGTCGCAGGGCTGGATCGTGCAGGGCGATGCAATGACAGTGTGCAGCGCGGGCAACATGGTTTGCCTGTTCGAAAATGCGCACGGCTCGCTGAATCAAATCATGCAGGCGCTGGGCAAAGAGGCGCACGAGTAAGCGGAATCGTCGATCTGCCGCGGCCCCGCCGGGATTGGCCCAAATGGGGTGCCTGGCATGCAATCAACCCCTCCGCACGGAGGGTTTTTTTGACTGCCAAGTGGACTTTTCCTGGCGCGCGGTGGGCTGGTGGCGCGCGAAAACCGGCCGAATAACCGCTACGGCATGATTTCTTGACCGAATCAGGGCAAAACGATTACTCTCGCCGGTCCACCATCGAATTGATTTGTTGCCAGTTTATGGAAGCCACCGGCGCCGAAATCGTTGTACGTTGTCTGGCCGAAGAGGGGGTCGAGTTTGTGTTCGGCTATCCCGGCGGAGCCGTGCTCAATATCTACGACGAAATCTTCAAGCAGAACAAGTTCAAGCACGTGCTGGTGCGCCACGAGCAGGCTGCGGTGCATGCGGCCGATGCCTATGCGCGTTCCACCGGCCGTGTCGGCGTGGCGCTGGTCACCTCGGGACCAGGCGTGACCAACGCCGTGACCGGGATTGCCACCGCCTACATGGATTCCATTCCCATCGTCGTCGTCACCGGTCAGGTGCCGACCCCGGCGATCGGGCTCGATGCGTTCCAGGAAGTCGACACCGTGGGGATCACGCGTCCCTGCGTCAAGCACAACTTTCTCGTCAAGGACGTGAAGGACCTGGCGGCGACGATGAAGAAGGCCTTCATCATTGCCGCCACCGGCCGCCCCGGGCCGGTGGTGGTCGACGTGCCCAAGGACGTGACCGCGCACCTCACCGAGTTCGTCTATCCGGCCACGGTCGAGATGCGCTCGTACAACCCGGTGATCAAGGGCCACAGCGGCCAGTCGAAGCGCGCCGTGCAGATGCTGCTCGAAGCCAAGCGCCCGATGATCTATGCGGGCGGTGGCGTGGTGCTGGGCAATGCCTCGGAGCAGCTGGCCGAATTGACGCGCCTGCTGGGTTTTCCCATCACCAACACCCTGATGGGGCTGGGCGGCTATCCCGCCACCGACCGGCAGAACCTCGGCATGCTCGGCATGCACGGCACCTACGAAGCCAACATGGCGATGCAGCACTGCGACGTGCTGCTGGCCGTCGGCGCGCGTTTCGACGACCGCGTGATCGGCAATCCGGCGCATTTCGCACGCGAGCAGCGCCGCATCATCCATATCGATGTCGACCCGTCGTCGATTTCCAAGCGGGTCAAGGTCGACGTGCCCATCGTTGGCGACGTGCAGTACGTGCTGACCGAGATGCTGTCCCTGCTCAAGCAGGCCAAGGAAAAACCCGACGCCGCCGCGCTGAATACCTGGTGGACGCAGGTCGAATTGTGGCGCTCGAAAAACTGCCTCAATTACAACCGCAACAGCCCCATCATCAAACCGCAGTACGTGGTCGAAAAGCTGTGGGAAGTGACCAAGGGCGACGCCTTCATCACCTCCGACGTCGGCCAGCACCAGATGTGGGCGGCGCAGTATTACAAGTTCGACAAGCCGCGCCGCTGGATCAATTCGGGCGGTCTCGGCACCATGGGCGTCGGCCTGCCGTATGCCATGGGGGTGCAGCTCGCGCATCCCGACGCGCAGGTGGCCTGCATCACCGGCGAATCGAGCATCCAGATGTGCATCCAGGAGCTGTCGACCTGCAAGCAGTACCGCATTCCCATCAAGGTCGTCACGCTCAACAACCGCTACATGGGCATGGTGCGGCAGTGGCAGGAGTTCTTCTACGGCAGCCGCTACGCCGAGTCCTACATGGAGTCCTTGCCCGACTTCGTCAAGCTGGCCGAAGCCTATGGCCACGTCGGCATGCGCATCGACAAGCCGGAAGACGTCGAGGCCGCGCTGAAGGAAGCGTTCTCGCCCGCGCTGAAGGAGCGTCTGGTGTTCATGGACTTCCAGACCGACCAGACCGAAAACGTCTTCCCCATGGTGGAAGGCGGCAAGGGCCTGTCCGAAATGATTCTGGCGGAGGAACTCTGACATGCGCCACATCATTTCACTGCTGATGGAGAACGAAGCGGGCGCGCTGTCGCGCGTCGCCGGCCTGTTCTCGGCACGCGGCTACAATATCGAGTCGCTCACCGTGGCGCCGACCGAAGACGCCACGCTGTCGCGCATGACCATCGTCACCGTGGGGTCGGAAGACGTCATCGAACAGATCACCAAGCAACTGAACAAGCTGGTGGACGTGATCAAGGTGATGGATCTGACCGAAGGCAGCCACATCGAGCGCGAGCTGATGCTGGTCAAGGTCAAGGCGGTGGGATTGGGGCGCGAGGAAATGAAGCGCACCGCCGACATTTTCCGCGGCCGCATCATCGACGTAACGGATGCGACCTACACCATCGAGCTGACCGGCACCGGCTCCAAGCTGGATGCCTTCCTGGGGGCGATCGACCCCACCTTCATCATCGAAACCGTGCGCACCGGCGCGTCTGGCATCGGACGCGGCGAGCGCAGCCTCAAAGTCTAATTCTCAATTTCTCAGGAATTCACATGAAAGTCTATTACGACAAGGACGCCGACCTTTCCCTCATCAAGAAGCGCAAGGTCGTCATCATCGGCTACGGCTCGCAGGGCCATGCCCACGCGTGCAACCTGAAGGACTCCGGCGTCGACGTGATCGTCGCCCTGCGTCCGGGCTCCCCCTCCGCGAAGAAGGCCGAGAACGCCGGCCTCGTGGTCAAGAACGTGCCTGAAGCGGT
>DASTEA010000231.1:0-6674 GCA_035710075.1 Thiobacillus sp. | reverse complement strand
CCAGGCCCGGGAAGGCACGCGCGGCTTCGAGTGCTTTCGCCTCGAATGCGTTCACCTTGTCTGGCGTGCCCGCCATAATGCAGCCGCTCTGCGCGCCCTTTTCACGCAGGATGCGCGTCAGCCGTCGCGTGTCGATGTCGGCAATCGCCACGATGTCCTGACTCTTGAGATAGTCGGGCAGCGAAGATCCGGCACGGAAGTTGGAATGCCGGCGCGGCACGTCGCGCACCACCAGGCCGGCCGCATGAATGCGGTCAGCCTCGACGTCTTCCAGGTTGATGCCGGTGTTGCCGATGTGGGGATAGGTCAGCGTCACGATCTGACGGGAATACGAGGGATCGGTGAGGATTTCCTGATAACCGGTCATTGAGGTATTGAATACCACCTCACCGGTAGCGACACCGTCGGCGCCGATGGACAGGCCGCGAAAAACCGAACCGTCAGCTAAAACAAGGATGGCGGGAACACGTGACAAGGAGGACTCCGCAGGACAGTAAGCGTGGCGCAGGTGACAAAATTCAGGCGAGCCGCTTGCGCGAACCCGCCTGAACTTGAATGTCGCCATTGTAGCCGAACTGGCGCCTGGCTTCAATGCTCGACGACGCTTGAGCGGGCTTTTCCCCGCCCGGATCAGGGCTGGAGGTGGCCCAGCGCGCCGTCCATGTCGAGCTCGGTCAACTCGGTGAAGCCGCCGATGCAGGTGCCGTCGACGACGATCTGCGGCACCGTACGCGCGCCGTTGGTGACGACGGCGAATTCCTTCATCGCCTCGCGGTCGAGGTCGATGCGGACCTCGTCGTAGCCAATGCCGCGCTTGTCGAGAAAGGCCTTGGCCTTGACGCAGATGGGGCAGGTGCCGGTACTGTAGACCTTGACGGCATTCATGGCGTTTTCCTTGTGTCGAATGGTTGGTTCAGATTGCTATTTCAAACCCAGCACGTCGCGCATGTCGTACAGACCCGGCGCACGGCCCTGCAGCCACTTGGCGGCACGCAGCGCGCCCTGGGCGAAGGTGGCGCGGCTGCTGGCCTTGTGGGTGAGTTCGATGCGCTCGCCGATGCCGGCGAACAACAGCGTGTGGTCGCCGACAATATCGCCGCCGCGAACGGTGGCAAAGCCGATGGTTTTGGGGTCGCGCTCGCCGGTGACCCCCTCGCGCCCATATACGGCGCAGCTAGCGAGATCGCGGCTGGTGGCTCGGGCAACGGCCTGCCCCAGACCCAGCGCGGTGCCCGAAGGCGCATCGACCTTGTGGCGATGGTGCGCCTCGATGATCTCGATGTCGTAGCCGTCGGCGAGCACCTGGGCGGCGAGTTCGGCCAGCTTCATCAGGAGGTTCACCCCCACGCTCATGTTGGGGGCGAACACGATGGGTATCTGCTGCGCCGCGGCTGCAATGCGCGCCTTGTCCGCCTCGTCGAAGCCGGTGGTGCCGATCACCAGCGGCACCCCGGCCGCCATGCAGGCATCGAGGTAAGCGAAGGTGGCTTCGGGACGGGTGAAGTCGATCAGCGCCTGCGCGCCCAGCAGGGCGGCGGCGGGCTGGTCGGTGACGTTCACTCCGCTGGCCGCGCCCCAGGCAGCGCCCGCGTCCTGCCCCACCAGCGGGCTGCCGGGACGGTCAATGGCGGCATGCAGTGCGCAACCCGCATCGGCCGCCACCGCTTCAAGCAACGCGCGCCCCATGCGGCCGGACACGCCGGCAATGGCAGTCCGCACGGTCATGGCTGAACGTCTTGTGGCATCGACTCGGGCGCCGGCTGGGCCGGGGTTGCGGCCGGCGGCACATCGCCTTCAATACGTGCCAGCGTATCGCCCTCGAAATGCAGCGTAATGCGCTTTTGCTCGGCCAGCTGACCCGCCTTGTAATACACGTACACATAATCCCAGCGATCGGTACGGAAGGGATCGACCAGCAGCGGCGTTCCCAGTAGGAAGCGGACTTGCGAACGGCTGAGGCCGGGTTTCAGGCGGGCGACGTTTTCCTGGTCGAGCGCATTGCCCTGCTGCACATCAATGCGGTGCGGGAGCTTGACGCTGGAACAGCCGGCGACCAGGCTCAAAAACAGGACGGAAATCAGAAAACGACGCATAGCCAGGAAACCGGAAGGGTTGGGCGGTTGGGAAAAAACGTATCATAACGTATTCGCGTTCCCGTTCTGGAGCCTCTATTGAGCCACCCATCCGATCTCAAGAGCATCGGCCTCAAAGCCACGCTGCCGCGTCTGAGAATCCTCGATTTGTTCGAGCAGAGCCACAAGCGCCACATGACAGCCGAGGAGGTGTATCGGCTGCTATCCGACGAAGGCCAGGATATTGGTCTCGCCACGGTCTACCGCGTGCTCACCCAGTTCGAGCAGGCCGGGCTGTTGATGCGCCACCACTTCGACAGCGACAAGGCCGTGTTCGAGTTGAACCAGGGCGAGCACCACGACCATCTGGTCTGCCTGCAGTGCGGCAAGGTCGAAGAGTTTTACGACAGTGAAATCGAAAAACGCCAGACCCGCATCGCCAAGGAACGGGGGTTTGCCATCCACGACCACTCGCTGCAGATCTACGCCGACTGCATCAAGGAAAACTGCCCCAACCGCAAGCTGGGTGGCACGCGTCAGCGCGCATAAGGCGCCACTGCCGCGCACAGTTCGGCGACCCCCTCGAGCAGGCGCGGCGTGGGCCGATGCAGGCGATCTGCATCGACCCGCACAAACGCATTGTTTTTCACCGCGGGCAGGCTGGCAAAATGCTGCCATTGACGGCGCACGTCGGGCGCATCGCTGCCGCTCACGATCAGTTCCGGCGCACGCCGCAGCACCGCCTCGCGCGACACCACCGGCGAAGCCGCGCGCAGGTCGGCAAACACATTGCGCGCGCCGCACAGCGCCAGCGCATCGCTGATCCAGTGGGTGCCGCCCACCGTCATCAGCGGGCGATCCCATACCTGATAGAAAACCTTGAGCGGCAGCTGCCGCGCGGCCCGCACCTGCAGCGCCGCCAGACGCGTGGAAAAATCCCGCGCTGCCGCGTCCCCCTCCCCGGCGTGACCGCTCGCCCGCCCGATCAGGCGCAGCAGGCGCGCCACGTCGTCGAGCCGGGTGGCCTGCGTGTGCAGCACCGGCAGCCCCAGTTTTTTCAGGCCGTGAATGTCTGCCGCGCGGTTGCCGCCCACCCAGACGATGACCAGATCGGGTTTCAGCGCCAGGATGCGCTCGAAGTTGATGCGGCTGTAATCGCCCACGCGCGGCAGCGCCTGCGCCGCTTTCGGGTAATCGCTGGCGCTGTCCACCCCCACCAGCTGCGCCCCGGCGCCGACGGCAAACAGCAGTTCGGTGAGATGCGGCGTAAGGGAAATGATGCGCTGCGGCGGCCGGGCGAATTCGAAGGTCTGCCCGGCATCGTCGGCAACCCGGATGGCGGCGGCCTGCGCCGGCAATGCCAGCAGCAGGCACAGCCACGGAAGGATGCGGCGGATCACCGATCGACGCGCGGACTGCCGTGGAAAATCAGGCTCGCGCGGCCGTCTTCGAAGCGCAGGCGCGTCAGCGAAGCGGTCGCCACTTCAATCCGGTAAGCGTGTTCCAGCGGAATGTGCAGCGCCCAGGCCAGCGCCATGCGCATCACCCCGGCATGCCCCACCAGCAGCACATGCTGGCCGGCGTGTTGCGCCAGCAGGTCTTGCAGGGCAGCGGCCACCCGCGCGTGAAAATCGGCCAGCGGCTCGGCGCCCGCCGGTCGTGCATTCAGTGGGTCGGCCTTGAACTGCGCCAGCGTGCCAGGCGCGCCCCGCTCGATCTCGGCGGCCGACTTGCCTTCCCATTCGCCGAAGCCGACTTCCTTCAGGCGCTCGTCCAGCGCCAGCGGCAGGCCATGGCGGTCAGCCAGCGTTTCGGCAAATGCGCAGCAGCGCAGCAAGGGCGACGAGACGACGCGCGTCCACGGCACCGTGTCACCGACCGCCGCCTGCATCTGCGACCAGCCCTTTTCCGACAGCGGGTCGTCGATCTGGCCGCGATAGCGGCGTCCGCCGACGGGCTCGCCGTGGCGCATCAGGTCCAGCGTGGTCACGCCAGCAGCACCAGGTTGTCGCGGTGGATCAGCTCCGGCTCGTCCATGTAGCCGAGTTCCGCCTCGATCGCGCTGCTCGGCTTGCCGGCGATGCGGCGCGCTTCGCTTGAACTGTAATTGATGAGGCCGCGCGCGATTTCGCAGCCCTCACTATCGACCACCGCCACCACTTCGCCGCGCTCGAAATCGCCGGTGATGCCCTTGACGCCGACCGGCAGCAGGCTTTTGCCGTCCTCGCGCAAGGCGCGCACTGCGCCGTCGTCGAGCACCACGCCACCGCGCAGTTGCAGATGATCGGCCAGCCACTGCCGCCGGGCGGCGAGCGGCGCCTGCCGCGCCACCAGCTGGCTGCCGAGGGCTTCGCCCGCCGCCAGCCGCAGCAGCACGCGCTCCTCGTGGCCACTGCAGATCACCGTGTGCGCGCCGCTCCTGGCCGCGCGTTTGGCTGCAAGAATCTTGGTCAGCATGCCGCCGGTGCCGACGCTGCTGCCCGCCCCGCCCGCCATGCGTTCGAGATCGGGGTCGCCGGCGTGGGCGTCCATCACCAGTGTTGCGTCGGCATGCTTGCGCGGATCGGCGGTATACAGGCCGGGCTGGTCGGTGAGGATGATCAGGCAGTCGGCCTCGATCAGATTGGTCACCAGCGCACCGAGCGTGTCGTTGTCGCCGAGGCGGATTTCGTCGGTAGCGACCGTATCGTTTTCGTTGATGATCGGCACCACGCGCAGTTCCAGCAGCGTGCGCAGGGTGGTGCGCGCATTGAGGTAGCGCGTGCGGTCGGCCAGATCCTCGTGGGTGAGCAGCACCTGCGCGGCATGCAGGCCATGGGCGCGGAAAATCGATTCGTAGGCCTGCACCAGACCCATCTGCCCCACGGCGGCGGCGGCCTGCAATTCGTTGACCGCTTTCGGGCGCTTTTTCCAGCCCAGCCGTGCGACACCTTCGGCAATCGCGCCGGAGGATACCAGCACCACTTCCTTGCCCTGTGCGGTCAGTGCCGCGATCTGCTCGGCCCAGCGCGACAGCGCGGCATGGTCGAGCCCGCGTCCATCGGCGGTGACCAGGCTGGAGCCGACCTTGACCACGATGCGCCGGGCGTGCCTCACCACGGAATGCATCAGCGCACGGCCCGACGCAGGTTGCGCACGGCCTCCCGGGGGGCCCGCACGTTGATGCCGTCGGGGCAGAAATGATCCTCGTACAGGGCCTTGTGATACGACAGCAGCGAGCGCAGCTTGATGTCCTCCCACTGGGCATCGCGCGCCTTCGACCAGGTGCCGTCCGGCCGGCCGTAGGCATACAGGCGGCGCTCGCCGGTGGCGCAGCGCATGCCCTCGAAAGAGACGTTCTTCGCCCCGCCCGCCGCCTCGATCACCACGGCGTAGCGGACCACCTTGTCGTCGCCGACGCTGATCGATGCGGTATCGACGAAATGCCGGTTGCGTGTGGCCGACGACACGTTGAACTCGACCAGGTTTTCAGCCTTGGGATACGGCGGCAACTGGGCCGACAGTTCCACCCAAGGCTTGTCGCTTTCAAACTCGAAATCAAATTGGCCCCATTCGGCGTACGCAGTCAGGGGCAGCATCAGCAGCAGGGCAGGCAGGATTTTCATCCCGGCATTTTATTGATACAAGCGCGGGATGTCTTCAAGAAAGATGCCCGCACAGCGTGCCGGCTTCATGTGGCGCGGCCTCCCATCATTCAGGTGGCTTGCGGATGCGCACTGGCGCAGCGTAGCCGCAGTGTCCCAGGGCAATCACCAGCGCGGGCGCCTCGCCCGCCGGAATGGCCAAGGCCGCAGCCAGCGCATGGCTGTCAAATCCTCCGATCGGACAGCTGCCAAGTCCCATGTGCGTTGCCTGCAACAGCATGTGCCCCGCCGCAAAGTTGCATTGCCCTTGCGCCCACGCAGCGGTGGACCCGGCACCATAGAGCGATCGATAAGCAGAATAAATCGGTTCGGCGTCCTGGCCGTGCGCTTCCGCCACAAAGCGCGCCCGCACATAATCGGAATCCGGATCGAGCGCCGCCACCAGCGCCACAACCACAATGAACGCCGCAGCAGTCGCCGCCGCCGGCTGGCCATGGCAAGCATGCGCGACTGCTGCCCGTTCCGCCGCGTCCGTCACGGCGACGAAACGCCACGGCTCCAGGCCAAAAGCCGAAGGCGCCAGGCGCCCCGCCTCCAACAGCAAGGCCAATTCATCCGCCGACACGGGCTTCCCCGCAACAAACTCGCGGCAGGCATAACGGTGTCGAATCGCGTCGAGCAATGTGTGCGGCATCGGAGTCCCCTCTTCGATCACGTTTCAACCATAGTGCATATGCCAGGTGCCGCCCGTCTATTCGGCACTCAGCCAGATTGATCGCCCTCGCTACTTGCGCGCCGAATAGGTAGGCAGCGTGATTCGCAACGCCATGGCAACCAGGCGCACGCCAAGGACGGTCACCATCCCCGCCCAGGCTGCGATCACCGGCGACACCTCAAGTGCCTGCAGGCCGACCAGCATCAGGGCGCCCATCCAGGCAGCCGACGCGTAAAGCTCGCCACGCACGAAGATCAGGGGGACTTCGTTGCACAGCACGTCGCGCAGCACGCCGCCGACGAC
>DASTEA010000230.1:0-6352 GCA_035710075.1 Thiobacillus sp. | reverse complement strand
GATGAATGCGCGCGACGAAGTCGCCGACATCTTCGTGGCGGCGGGCAAGATCGTCGCCAGCGGCCGCGCGCCCGCCGATTTCCACGCCAACCGAACCCTCGACGCGACCGGCCTTATCGTCTGCCCCGGCCTGGTCGACCTGTCGGTGCGGCTGCGCGAACCCGGTTTCGAATACCGCGCCACGCTGGAATCGGAAATGCTCGCCGCCGCGGCCGGCGGCGTCACCTCGCTCGCCTGCCCGCCCGACACCGACCCGCCGCTGGACGAGCCGGGGCTGGTCGAGATGCTGAAATTCCGCGCCAAAAACCTGCCCGGGCCGCGCGTCTACCCGATCGGTGCGCTGACGCAAAAGCTCGAAGGCAAGATGCTGACCGAGATGGCCGAGCTGACCGAGGCGGGCTGCCGCGCCTTCACCCAGGCCGACGCCCTGCCGACCAACAGCCAGGTCCTGCTGCGCGCGATGGAATACGCCTCAACCTTTGGCTTCAGCCTGTGGCTGCGGCCGCAGGATGCATCGCTGGCGCGCGACGGCGTCGCGCACGACGGTGCCGTGGCTTCGCGTCTCGGCCTGCCCGGCATTCCGGCGCTGGCCGAGACGGTGGCACTGGCAACGATTTTGCTGCTGGCGCGCGAGACCGGCGCCCGCATTCATCTTGCCCGGCTATCGACTTACGAAGGCATCGCCATGGTGCGCGCAGCCAAGGCGCAGGGGCTTGCGGTCACCTGCGACGTCGCCAGCACCCACGTTCACCTGTCGGAAAACGACCTCGTCAGCTTCGACTCGCATCTGCATCTGGTGCCGCCGCTCAGGAGCCTGCGCGACCGCGACGCCATCCGCGAGGCGCTACGCGACGGTTCCATCGACGCGCTGTGCTCCGATCACACCCCGGTCGACGAGGACGTGAAGCAAGTCCCGTTCGGCGAATCGGCGCCCGGGGCGTCCGGGGTCGAACTGCTGCTGCCGCTGACCCTGAAATGGGCGCGCGAAATGGACGTGCCGCTGCTCAAGGCGATCGACCTGATTTCGCGGAAACCCGCGCAGATTCTGGGGGTGCCAGGCGGCAATCTGACGGTAGGCAGTTGCGCCGATATCTGCATTTTCGACGAGGCCGCCGAATGGGTTGTCACCCCGAGGGCACTGGCCAGCCAGGGCAACAACACGCCCTTCCTCAACCACCCGATGCAGGGCCGGGTGCGCTACACGCTGATCGACGGCCATATCGACTTCGAAGCCCCGCTTTGAGCCACGCCTTGTCCTCCACGGCGGCCAAGCTGCCTGCCATGCGCGATCTGTCCTTTCCACTGCTGCTCAGCAGCCTGGGCGCCGGCGCGCTGGCCGTCGCCGGCTTCGCCCCGTTCGATTTCTGGCTCTTGCCGGTGTTGAGCCTGGCCGTGCTGTTCGGCCTGCTGGCACGCACGTCCTCGATGCGCACCGGCTTTGCCATCGGCCTGAGCTGGGGATTGGGTTTCTTCATTGCCGGGGTGAGCTGGGTGTTCGTCAGCCTGTCGGTGTATGGCGGCATGGCGACGTGGCTGGCCGCGCTCGCAACTTTCCTGTTTTGCGCGGTGCTGGCGCTGTTTCCGGCTGCGGTCGGCGCGTTGCAGGCGTACGCTAAAGAGGATAAACGCTGGCGCGTCTCGCCGACGCTACGTCTGCTGCTGTTGATGCCGCTCGCGTGGGGGGTGACGGAATGGGTGCGTGGCTGGCTTTTCACTGGCTTCCCGTGGCTGGTGGCGGGGTATTCGCAGGTGCCGGCCAGCCCGCTGGCGGGTTATGCGCCGCTGATCGGCGTGTATGGCGTGTCGACTCTGCTAGCTCTGATCGCAGCCCTGCTGGCATGGAGCGTCACCACGCGCGGCCGACTGGCGCAGCGCGCCTGGGCCGCGGTGGCGATCGTGGCACTAGGCGTCGGCGGTCAGGCCTTGCGCAGCGTCGCCTGGACGACGCCGGACGGCGCGCCGACAACGGTGGCGCTGCTGCAGGGCAATATTCCGCAAGACATGAAATGGCAGCCGGAAAAAGCCCATGCCACCCTGGAAAGCTACGCGCGCATGGCCACCGCCTCGCCCGCGCAGCTGATCGTGTTGCCGGAAACCGCGCTGCCGCTGTTTGAATCCAATCTCCCCGATTCCTATCGCGCCGGGTTGGCGTCCATCGGCCAGCAAAACGGCGGCGACGTGCTGACCGGGCTGCCCACCGGCTCGCCGCAGGGCGCCTACTACAACAGCGTCATCAGCCTCGGCGCGGCGCCCAGCCAGCGTTACCACAAGGTGCACCTGGTGCCGTTCGGCGAATACATTCCGCTGAAGGCGATATGGGGCTGGGTGATCGAGGTGCTGCACATTCCGCTGTCGGACTTCACGCGCGGCGCCGTCGATCAGCGGCCGCTCGCCATCGGCGGGCAGCGGGTGGCTGCCAACATCTGTTACGAGGATGCCTTCGGCGAGGAAATCATCCGCCAACTGCCTGAAGCGAGCGTGCTGGTGAACGTCAGCAATCTGGCGTGGTTCGGCGATTCGTTCGCACCCTGGCAGCACGCGCAGATGTCGCAGATGCGCGCGCTGGAAACGGGGCGCATGATGCTGCGCGCCACCAATACCGGCCTCACTGCGATCATCGATGCGCGGGGCCATGTGCTGGCCAGCCTGCCCCCCTTCACCGCCGGCAGTCTGTCCGGCGAAATCCAGGGCTATGCGGGCAGTACGCCCTACGTGCGCTGGGGCAATGCACCGGTGCTGGCGCTGTGGGGTCTGCTCGGCGTGGGACTGCTGGTGACTGCGCTCAGGCGACGGCCCTGACCCGCGTGGCGTTGCGGCCGCCGCGCTTGGCTTCCAGCAAGGCAGCGTCGGCGCGCGCCAGCGCCTCGTTTTCCTGCTTGTCGTCGCGGCTGTATTCGGAAAGGCCGCCGCTCCACGACAGCTTGTGCGTCACCCCGGGGATAAGCTCAATGTTTTCCGGCAGCTTGGCACGCAGGCGCTCGGCGAGTTCGTGCGCACGTTCCAGCGGGGTAAAGGGGAACACCACGCAGAATTCATCGCCGCCCAGGCGGGCAATGAAGTCGCTATTGCGCAAGCAATGTTTCAGCGCTTCGCTGAACTTGATGATGAGCTGGTCGCCCGCCTCATGGCCGAAGGTGTCGTTGACCTGCTTGAAGTTGTCGATGTCCAGAATCAGCAAACTATGCGACCAGCCGTCTTTCAGGCTGGCGAACAGTTCCTTCTGCTTTTCGTCGAAGCTGCGCCGGTTGTTGACCTGCGACAAATGATCAACCTGCGCCTGTGAGGTGACTTCCTTCTGCCGCCCCAGCATCGCCCTGCCGAGTCTCAGCATGGTCTCGAGCGGTGTCTTGAACTCTGCCAGGCTGACCGGATAATCAGCACGCAGCCGCAGCAGGCGCAGGTCGTTGGTGAATTTCACCAGCATGCGCAGGCTGTCGGTCACCCGGTTGCGCACCGACAGCATGGTTCCCATCACCAAAATCGCGATCACCAGACTCGCCACCAGCCAGCCCATTACATAGGGCGCGATGTTCTCGATCGTGGGCTCGTCGTGGCGCCACACCGCAATCGTCCACGGTGTGCCCGCCAGCGCAACCAGGGTGGGATGGGCCTTGCGCTTGATCGCCTGATTGCCGCGCCGCATCAATACGCTGACCGCACCATCGCCCTGATTTTGCTGCAGTTCGGCGTAGGCCGCGGCATCCGGCAGCGGCAGCGTGTCGAACAGGGCCTGCAGCTGCGGCACGCTCTGCTCGACGACGACAAAGCCCAGCCGCGTGCCTTCAGCATTCACCACCGGATGCGACAGCGCCAAGCTGAAGGTTGCGGCCGCACCTGCGCCATTCCGACCTGACCCGGCAATCAATCGCCGCGTTTCGCTCGGCAGAAAGCCGGGCAGCAGTTGATTCTGCCCATCAGTGACGAACAGCACGGTCGCATCCTGGTTCAAGGCGTGCAGATTGGCGGCCTGCGCCTGGCACACCTCCGGCGCGGAAGTCACGAAACACGTCAATGTTTGCGGGTGGGCGGCAATCCGCGCCGCGCTGCGCTGCAGGGCCTCGGCCAGAAATTCGATCTGCGTGGCCATCACCGGCTTGCCGAACTCGTCCGCCACGGGCTGCAGCTGCGACCGCGACAGATAAAAAGCGGACGTGACGAAACCGGCCAGCAGCGCCAAGGCTGAGGCCAGCATCAAACCAAACCGCAAGATCGACGTGGTGGGCATGACGGCTACGCCAGCAGGCTTCAAACCTCTTATGTTTATCGTCTCCGAAGGCCTGCTCCCGACTCCATCCCGGAAAACCTGCCGACATGGCGTTGTACTCAGCAAAATCCATGCCCCAATGCACAAGCGCCCGGCAGATTGATCTGCCGGGCGCTTGTTGTCATTCAACCGGTTAAAACCGGGGGCGCTACTGGCGGCCAGTGCTGCCGAATCCGCCCTCGCCGCGCCGGCTCGCTTCAAAGTCCTCCACCACATTGAATTCGGCCTGCACCACCGGCACGATGACGAGCTGCGCCAGGCGCTCCATCGGCGCGAGCTCGAATGCCTGCTGGCCACGGTTCCAGGCGGAAACCATGAGCTGGCCTTGATAATCCGAGTCGATCAGCCCGACCAGATTGCCCAGCACGATGCCGTGCTTGTGCCCAAGGCCGGAGCGCGGCAGGATCAGTGCGGCAAAGCCGGGGTCGGCCAGGTGGATGGCAAGCCCGGTAGGAATCAGCTGGGTTTCGCCTGGCGCCAGCATGATGGGCGCATCGATGCAGGCGCGCAAATCGAGCCCGGCGGAGCCCATTGTCGCGTAATGCGGCAGCTGCTCGCGCAGGCGGGCGTCGAGAATCTTTACATCCATCTTCATTTTCGTCGGGATCTCGTCAATTCAGCAGATTCATCAGGTGGCGGATCAAATGGCGTGCCTGGACAAGTTTGTCGGCGCGCGGCAGCCGGTGCTGGCCCTGGCCGTCGAACAGCACCAGCTCGGCCGTGTCCTGGCCGAGGGTGTCGTGTGCCAGGTTGCCGACCAGGAGCGGCAGTTTCTTTTTCAGGCGCTTGGCTTCGGCATGCTCGGCAAGTTGCTCGGTCTCGGCAGCAAAGCCTATGCAAAATGGCGCATCGGGCAAGGCCGCAACCTCGGCCAGGATGTCGGGGTTGGCGACCAGGTGCAGCGTCATGCCGTCGGCGCTTTTCTTGATTTTCTGCGTCGCCACGGCGTCCACCCGGTAATCGGCCACCGCCGCCACCGCGATGAAGACGTCGCTCGGCAGCTGTGCCAGCACCGCGCGGCGCATGTCAGCGGCACTTTTGACGTCGATGCGGCACACGCCCGCGGGGGTTGCGAGACAGGTCGGCCCCGACACCAGGCATACTTCGGCGCCCGCCTCGGCCGCCGCCTGCGCGACGGCATAGCCCATCTTGCCCGAGCTCAGGTTGGTCAGCCCGCGCACCGGGTCGATCGGCTCAAAGGTCGGGCCGGCGGTGATCAATATCCGCTTGCCCGCCAGCGGACCGGCGCCCAAGAGGCCAGGCAGCGCCGCCAGAATATCGGCCGGCTCCAGCATCCGCCCGGGGCCGGTTTCTCCGCACGCCTGCTCGCCCGCGGCCGGCCCCAGCACGCTCACGCCGTCCGCGCGCAGCTGTTCCAGGTTGCGCCGGGTCGGCGCGGCCGCCCACATTTCGCGGTTCATCGCGGCCGCGACGGCGAGCGGGCAGGTGCGCGCGAGGCACAGGGTCGACAGCAGATCGTCGGCCCGGCCATGGACGAGCTTGGCCACAAAGTCTGCCGAGGCCGGCGCGACCAGCAACAAGTCGGCAGCGCGCGACAGATGAATGTGTTCCATGCCGTCGCCGCTGGCGGACGCCCACAAGGAGGTCAGTACGGGCTTGCCGGACAGGGCCTGAAAGGTCAGCGGGGTGACGAACTGCTGCGCCGCAGCGGTCATCACCACCTGCACGTCGGCGCCAGCCTTGATCAAGAGACGGCACAATTCCGCCGCCTTGTAGGCGGCGATCCCGCCGGTCACCCCCAGGATGATTTTTTTGGTCGCCAACGACACAGTCTCGATTCCTAGCGTGCTTTCCATGAATAATGGCCGCATTCTACGGGAGGGAGGCAGGCATGGCGATTTGCGACTGGCCGGAGGACACGCGTCCGCGCGAGAAACTGCTGAAGCAGGGGGCAGCCGTGCTGACCGACGCCGAACTGGTCGCGGTCTTCCTGCGCACCGGCATGGTCGGCAAAAGTGCCGTCGACCTGGGACGTGAATTGATCGAGCGCTTTGGCGGCCTGGGCGGCCTGTGCCGCGCCGACAAAAAGGCCGCCTGTGCGGCGCCCGGCGTCGGCGAGGCCAAGTT
>DASTEA010000229.1:0-2026 GCA_035710075.1 Thiobacillus sp. | reverse complement strand
TGCCGCGCCTGCCGTCTGGCGGGACGGCTTCCGCCGGATGCTGGAGCTCGGTGACGGCCAATTGCGTTTCATGGGCGCTGCCTCGATGTTGGGCGGCGTTTTTTTGTTGCTGATCTGAACTGAAATGACTGCCTGGTTATTGCCTGAAAACGTCGAGGATGTGCTGCCGCCGCAGGCCTGGCGCATGGAAGACATGCGGCGCGCGCTACTCGACCTGTTCCGCAGCCGCGGCTACCAGCTGGTGATCCCACCGTTGATGGAATATGTCGATTCGCTGCTGACCGGGGTGGGCGCCGACCTCGATCTCAAGACCTTCAAGCTGGTCGATCAACTGTCCGGGCGCCTGATGGGCGTGCGTGCCGACATCACGCCGCAGGTGGCGCGCATCGATGCGCACCTGCTGGCCGCCAATGCCGTCAATCGCCTGTGCTATGCGGGCAGCGTGCTGCACACCCAGTCCGACGGCTTTCATCGCTCGCGCGAACCGATCCAGATCGGCGCGGAGCTGTATGGCGAAGCCGGCGCCGAAGCAGATCTCGAAATCCTCATGCTGATGCTGCAGGGTCTGTCCGCGTGCGGTGTGAAGGCGGTGCAACTCGACATCGGCCATGTTGGGGTTTACCGTGCGCTGGCGCAGGAAGCCGGCTTGAACGGCGAGCTTGAACATCAACTGTTCGGCGCGCTGCAGGCCAAGGACAGCAGCGCCGTGGCAGTCCTCACCGCCGGCTTGCCCATCGCCTTGCGCGATGCCTTTGCTGCGCTGCCGCAGTTGTATGGCGACCGCAGCGTGCTGGCTGAAGCGCGTGCGCGCCTGCCGCAACTGGCGGCGGTCGAGTCCGCACTGGATACGCTTGAGGTGCTCGACCAAGGCCTTGTCAACGTCGAGGCGGCCTATGATCTGGCCGAACTGCGTGGCTACGGTTATCACAGCGGCGTCGTGTTTGCCGCCTACACTGGCGGGCGCAGCCATGCGATTGCGCAGGGCGGACGCTACGACGAAGTGGGGCGGGTATTCGGCCGGGCCCGCCCGGCCACCGGATTCAGTCTGGATTTGCGCGAACTGGTCATTGCCAGCTCGGACACACAATAAAGGGAGATCGCAGCATGGCAGCAAAGAACGTCGTCGTTATCGGCACCCAGTGGGGCGATGAAGGCAAGGGCAAAATCGTCGACTGGCTGACCGACCGCGCGCAGGGCGTGGTGCGCTTCCAGGGCGGCCACAACGCGGGCCACACGCTTGTGGTGGCGGGCAAGAAAACCGTGCTGCACCTGATCCCATCCGGCATCCTGCGCGACAACGTCACCTGCTACATCGGCAACGGCGTGGTGCTGTCGCCGACTGCGCTGCTGGAAGAAATGGACATGCTGCTGGCCGCCGGGGTCGACGTGGCGAGCCGTCTCAAGCTCAGCGAAGCCTGTCCGCTCATCATGCCGCACCACGTGGCGCTCGATCAGGCGCGCGAAATCGCCAAGGGCGCCGGCAAGATCGGCACCACCGGGCGCGGCATCGGTCCGGCCTACGAGGACAAGGTGGCGCGCCGCGCACTGCGGCTGCAGGACCTGTTCCACCGCGAACGCTTTGCCGCCAAGCTGGGCGAGGTGCTCGACCACCACAACTTCATGTTGAAAAACTATTACAAGACCGACATCGTCGACTTCAACCAGTCGCTCGCCGAGATGATGCGGCTGGCCGAGCGCTTGAAGCCGATGGTGGCCGACGTGCCGCGCAGTCTGTACGAGGCCAACAAGGCGGGCGAGAACCTGCTATTCGAAGGCGCGCAGGGCACGCTGCTCGATATCGATCACGGCACCTATCCGTTCGTAACCTCGTCCAACTGCACCGCCGGCGGCGCGGCCACCGGCGCCGGCGTCGGGCCGAACACGCTGCACTACGTGCTCGGCATCACCAAGGCCTACACCACGCGGGTAGGCGAGGGGCCGTTCCCCACCGAGCTCAAGGACGAGATCGGCAAGCTGCTCGGCGAGCGCGGCGCGGAGTTCGGCACGGTGACGGGGCGGCCGCGCC
>DASTEA010000228.1:0-4945 GCA_035710075.1 Thiobacillus sp. | reverse complement strand
TTCGGAGAGGTTCTTGACGATGGGCGATTGCAGGCCGGATTCGTTGAGTTGCGTCACATCGTTGACCTTGATGTAGGCCAGGCCGCGAGCGCCGTAGATTTTCACGAATTCGGTATAGCCGTCGATTTCGCTGCGCGTGAGTGCTGCACCGCCGGGAATGCGCAGCGCGGCAACGCGGCCTTGCGGATCGTTGGCCGGGCCTGAGAAGACCTTGAACGCGACGTCGCGCATGACGTCGCCGACGTCGACGATTTCCAGCGTCACCCGCATGTCGGGCTTGTCGGAGCCGTAGCGGTTCATCGCATCAAAGTAGCTCATGCGCTGGAAGGCGGCGGGCAGGTCGATGTCCTGCGCGCGCTTCATCATGTCGCGGATCATGCCCTCGACGAGATTCATGATCGCCTCCTCGCCCATGAACGAGGTTTCGAGGTCGACCTGGGTGAACTCGGGCTGGCGGTCGGCGCGCAGGTCCTCGTCGCGGAAGCAGCGGGTGATCTGGAAGTAGCGGTCGACGCCGGCCACCATCAGCAGCTGCTTGAACAGCTGCGGCGATTGCGGCAGCGCGTAGAACATGCCGTCATGCACGCGGCTTGGCACCAGGTAGTCGCGTGCGCCTTCCGGCGTGGAGCGCGTCAGCATCGGCGTTTCGACTTCCATGAAGCCGTTCGCGTCGAGGTAGTCGCGCATGATTTTCGACACGCGGTAGCGCAATTTCAAGTTCTTCTGCATCGGCTCGCGGCGCAGGTCGAGGTAACGGTACTGCAAGCGGATGTTCTCGTTGATGTTGTCGTCGTCGATCTGGAACGGCGGCGTCAGCGAAGGGTTCAGCACTTCCAGCTTTTTGGTCAGCAACTCGACCATGCCGGTCGGCATGTTGGGGTTTTCAGTGCCGGCGGGGCGGGGCCGCACCAGCCCCTCGATTTTCAGCACGAATTCGTGACGCACGTCCTCGGCCAGACTGAAGGCCTCCGGGGTGTCGGGATCGATCACCACCTGCATCATGCCCTCGCGGTCGCGCAGGTCGATGAAGATGACGCCGCCGTGGTCGCGCCGGCGATGCGCCCAGCCGCACAGGGTAACGCTGTTGCCGATGTCGGCGGCGGTGACGGCACCGCAGTAATGAGTACGCATGTTTTTCCTAATTAAATACCGGGACGCGCTTCAGCCGAAGCGACGCCCATCGAAACGATGGCTTCCAACGCAAGGTCGTCCAACACGTTCAGTTGGCGTGCTCCGCAACGGCACCGGATCAGCCCTCATGAAATAACGTTACATCCCAGCCAGTCAAAAACAAAGAAGCGGGCGGCTCGCGCCGCCCGCTTCCCGGCGCTATCGCAGCCGTCAGTTACACGCCGGACACGCGCCCGTGCTGCAGGCGGCCGCAGGGGCTTCGGGCTTGGCTGCCGCGGGCTTGCTGCCGCTATCCTTGAAATCGGTAGCGTACCAGCCGGTTCCCTTCAGCGCGAAGCCCGCCGCCGTCACCTGCTTGGCGTAGTCGGCCTTGCCGCACGACGGGCACACGGTCAGCAGCGCATCGGACATTTTCTGCATCTCATCCTGGGCAAAGCCGCAGGACGCACATTTGTAAGTGTAAATCGGCATGATTCGCTCCGATAAATCAATAAGTTGCGGGATTATACCCAAACGGCGGGCACAAGTACCCAAACGGCGGGCGCACGTACCGAATCTGGCGGCAGTCCGCCGGGTTTCAACAGCCCGGCTACCAGGCCAGGCTCAGGCTGCCGTAGACGCGGCGGCTGAAGACGTTTTCCTTGCGGAATTCGCTGTAATCCTCGCCCAGGTTCTGTCCCACCACGGCGGCTTCCACCTCGTTCCCCTGCCATATCCAGCGCCGCGCGAGGCGCGCATCCCAGCGGGTGAAGGCCTGGGTGAGATCGCCCTCCGAGAGCCATTTCATGCGTCCAGAGCGATAGACCCCTGCACTGGCGGCCCAGCCCAGACCCAGGTCGTAGCGCGCCAGCAGGCTGAAGGTGTTGCGCGGTGCGGACTGGACCAGATCCCTGTCGATGCTCGGGTCCGCCTTGATGAAGGCGCGCGCGTACTGCGCCGACAGCCGCAGTGCCTGGAATGGTTGCCAGTTCAGTTGCAGGTCGCCGCCACGCACGGTGAAATCATCGCGGTTGTTGAAACGCCCGGGCGAACCTTTGCTGTTGATGAAATCGTGAATCGTGTCATGAAAAAGCTTCGCGTCCAGTTGCAGCCGCATTGCCGGATAAAGGCCGATATAGCCGATCTCGCGCGACAGGATGCGCTCGGGACGCAGTGGATCGGAAGGCGCAAACAACTGCGCAACCGGATCCCCGGTCGTCGTGTAATACGTCAGATTGCCTTCTTGCTCGAAGAATGTTGGCGAGCGGTAGGCCTCGGAGAGGTTCAAGCGCAGGGTGTGGCCCTCGGCCACGGTGTAGTTGAGCGCCAACCGCGGCGAGATGTCGGTGCCGGTGAAATAATGGTGTTCCAGCATTGCGCCCCCCTGCACCAGCAGATCTGGGCGCGCCCGCCATTCGAGGTTGGCATGGGCGCGGACCAGAGTGCCGTCGAAGGTCTCGTTGCTGTCGAGATAGCGCAGGCTTTCCACCGTTTCATGGCGCACCTCCGCCCCCCATACCATCCGCCAGTCCGGCAACAACCGCTGGTTGCGCTGGAATTCCAGATTGGCACGGGTCTGCAGCCAGTCAATGCCCGCCTCCAGCGCCTGCCCGGTCGCCAAGTATTGCGGTGGTGACGGCATCCCGCCGGGGCAAACGGCAAACTCGGCCTTGACGGTGTCGTAGCAAATCCCCGTCTGGTTCGGCGCTTCGAGATCGTTGCGGCTGAAATACGCGTGCACCATCCACTCGTCATCAGGGCTGTGTACGCGGCGGTACTTGAACTGGGCGTATTGCGCCGAAACGTTCTGTCCGGTTGGCTCATCCGCATTGACTGAGTGGCCCGCCTGCCAGTCGCCAACGGACAGGCCGAACTGGGTGCTGATCTCATCCGTGTCTGACACCCGGTAATCCGCGCGCCCGTTCACAACGTAGGTCTGGGTTTCCTCATACAGCTTCACCGGCGTATCACCATCGCGCGTGTCCGTCTCGAAGCGGTCGCGGGTCTGCGCCGAGAGCGTCATCCGGTAGCGCAGGTCACCCTGCTCCCCACCGTGGCGCAAGGAGACGCCGGTCATGCCCTGCTCGCCGTATTGCACCGAGGCGAAACTTCCCGGCGTCTGGCTCGGATCCTTGGTGACGATATTGATGACGGCGAGGAAAGCGTTCGCCCCATAGGTCGCAGCGTTGGGTCCGCGCACCACCTCGATGCGTTCGATGTCATCGATCGACAGCGGCAGTTCGCCCCAGTTGACCGCCCCGTATGCTGCGCTGTAGATCGAGCGGCCATCCACCAGCACCTGAAAGCGACGCGAAAACGCATCGGCCATGCCGTGGTAGCCCACTGCCCAGGTGTTGTCGCGGGTATACGCGACCGAAAAACCCGGCACCAGACGCAACAGATCGGGAATATCGCGGAAGCCCGAGGCGCGGATCATGTCCTGGTCGATGACGGTGACGGCGGCCGGCGCCTCGTTCACCGGTTGGGACAGGCGCGACACCGACAGCACCACGGGCAACTCATCGAAAAAGTCAGTTTCGCTGACTTCGGTCCGCGCGTGGGCAGGGGATGTCAGGGCGCCACCCAGCAGAAGCGCCCATCCGAACACACCCAATGTCGTTTGTGGTTTGCAGTTCACCCGCTGTCGGCGCGCTTGCGCTGCGCCCGTCTCCGCCTTTGTTGTTATGCGTTGGTGGGGATTGAACGGCGCACGGCCGTGTACGCCTCTATCTTAGAAGGGAATGTCGTCGTCCATGTCGTCAAACCCGCTGCTGGCGGGGCGTTGCGCGGCCGCCGGGGCATTGCCGCGGGACGGCGCGTTCTGGGGCTGGCTGCGCGGGGCGGACTGGTTGAAACCACCGTCGTCCATGTCGGCCATGCCGCCGCCGCCCTTGCCGCCGAGCATCTGCATGCGGTCGCCACGGATTTCGTAGGCGGTACGTTCAATCCCGTCCTTATCGGTGTACTTCTTCGAGCGGATCGAACCCTCGACGTAGACCTGGCTGCCTTTTTTCAGATACTGGCCGCAGACTTCGGCGGTGCGCCCGAAGAACGCCACCCGGTGCCATTCGGTCGCTTCGACCATCTGGCCGGCCTTGTCCTTGTACTTGTCGGTGGTGGCGATGGCGAGGTTGGTGACGGCTTCTCCGCTCGGCAGATAGCGCATTTCGGGGTCGCGCCCCAGGTTGCCGATCAGAATCACTTTGTTGACGGATGCCATGTTTTCCCCTTTGGATGGTCTGTGCTTGATTGGTTGCGAATTCTATCAGGCGGTTGCCGTATCCAGCAGGCTGCGTGCGCTGGCTTCGTCCCAGCCTTTGATGCTGACCTTGAGCATGGCCACGCCTTCTTCGGCCAGCACCACGGCCTCCACCACCCCTGCCACCTCGGCGAGCTGCATTTTAAGCAGCGCGGCCTGGTCAGCAGGCATCACGCCAACGCGAAACATGCGGGTCTTGATCGCGGGCGGCGCCGTCATCGACAGGCTCGCGACCAGCCATGCCGCCATCAGGACCACGCAAAAGATGAACACGGCCTGGAAACCGTGATGCTGCGCCAGCCAGCCGCCGAACACCCCGCCGAAGAACAGCCCCAGCGCCTGGGCCGTGTTGTAGACGCCCATCGCGGTGCCCTTGGCCGACACCGGGGCGAGCTTGGAAATCAGCGAAGGCAGGCTGGCTTCGAGCAGGTTGAAGGCGACAAAATAAAGGAACAGCGCCCACACGATGCCCCAGAAATGCTCGATGCCGAAAGCGAATCCCAGCTGCGCCAGGAGCATCAAGGCCACCGCGCCAATGAACACCGGCTTCATCTGGCCGCGCTTTTCGCCAACAAT
>DASTEA010000227.1:0-2393 GCA_035710075.1 Thiobacillus sp. | reverse complement strand
TTTGCCATGCAAACTGCTCACGCCATTGACGGCCCCGCTGCCGCGAATCGCCAGATAGGCCATGTTGAAGGGCTCCGCAGCATCGTTCGGGTTCTGGCGGCCCAGGGCCAGCAGCTCGTGGCGCGTCATCCCCAACTGCTGCTCCGCATAGCCACCGAGGTACGTGTCGATCAGTGAAGGCGCAAACCGGTCGAAGCCGGCGGCTATCGCCGTATGGGTGGTGAAGAGGTTGCCCGCGCGGGTGACGGCCAGCGCGACCTCGAAGCGCTGCCCGGTCTCCTGCATGAAACCGCGCGCGCGCTCGAGCACCGCGAAGGCGGCATGCCCTTCATTCAGGTGGCACACTTCGGGCTCAATGCCGAGCGCCGCGAGCAGCCGCCAGCCGCCGATGCCGAGCACCAGTTCCTGTTTGAGTCGCAACTCCGGCCCGCCGCCGTAAAGCTCGCTGGTGATGCCGCGATGCGCCGGGTAATTCGCGGCGTCGTTGCTGTCCAGCAGGAACAGCTTCACGCGGCCGACCTCGACCTGCCAGGCACGCAGCCAGACCGAGTACCCGGGCAAGGCGATCTCCAGGCGCAGCCACTCGCCATTCGGTTTGCGCAGCGGGGTGATCGGCAACTGTCCGGGGTCGTTGTAGGGGTAAAGGGCCTGTTGCGCCCCGTCTTTGTCGATCGCCTGGCGAAAATAGCCTTGCTGGTAGAGCAGCCCCACGCCGACGACCGGAACGCCCAGATCGCCGGCGGCCTTGAGCTGATCGCCGGCCACGTTGCCCAGTCCACCCGAGTAGATGGGCAGGGCCTCGCTCAACATGAATTCCATGCTGAAATACGCGACACAGCTCAACGGGGATTGCGGGTGGGCTTGCTGGAACCACGCAGGCGCCTCCGCTGCGCCGCGCCTGTCTTGCACCAGATCATCAACGTTTTTGCGGAAAGCGGGATCGGCCAACGCAAGCTGGAGTGTCTCCCGCGACACCGTCTGCAGCACGACCCAGGGATTTTGGGTCAACTCCCACAGCACCGGATCCAACCGTCGCCACACCCGGTCGGTCGCGTGGTTCCACGACGATCGCATATCCAGGGCCAGTTCGGCCAGCGCATCGAATCCCTCTACGTCATTGGACAGTAGACGCTGCTTCGGATGGCTCACGCACAGTCCTTCCTCAATTTCCCCGGACGCAATATTCGGGTTGCGCCACCAGCGCAGCACCAACGGTGGTCTGGGTTCCCGCCAATGTCCCAGTGTAGTAGGCCGTTGATGGATTTGATTTCCCTTCCAGCGAGCGCCTTCTTGCACTTCTAGTTATATTTCTACTAGATATCATAGCCTTATGTATTTCATCTAGATATCTATTTTAGTAATGCGTTGCATTACATTGATTGCAAATAGTTTAATCGCCTGCGTTGGCAGTTTTTTCCGCGTTTGAATCTTCGGCTGGATTGAACAACTTCGGCGTGGTGCCGGGTCGGTGATCCTGACGCTGGGGTTGGCAACGGAATAGGGCGAAGTACCACAAGGTATGTACCTCGCGCTTTGGCTTTTCTGAATTCAGCATTTATACTGTATGCACATACAGTACTCAGGGGAAGTCCATGCGAGACCTCACGCGTCGCCAGGAAGAAATCTTCAGCCTGATCCGGGAGTGGATCGAGACCACCGGCCTGCCGCCCACGCGGGCGGAGATCGCGCAGCACTTCGGCTTCAGTTCGCCGAACGCGGCCGAGCAGCATCTCAAGGTGCTGGCGAAAAAGGGCGTGCTGGATCTGGTGCCGGGGATGTCGCGCGGCATCCGGCTGAAGGGCGGCGGTGGGGTGCCGCTGGTGGGCCAGGTGGCGGCAGGCAGTCCGATCCTGGCGCAGGAGAACATCGAGCGGCATTACCAGTTCGACCCCGCGATGTTTTCGCCACGCGCGGACTACCTGCTTAAGGTGCGCGGCATGAGCATGAAGAATGCCAGCATCCTGGATGGCGACCTGCTCGCGGTGCATCGCAGTCCCGAGGCGAAGGCCGGGCAGGTGGTGGTGGCGCGGATCGGCGACGAGGTCACGGTGAAGCGCTTCCAGAAGCGCGGCCACACCGTGCAGCTCCTGCCGGAAAACCCCGACTTCGAGCCCATCGTGGTCGACCTCAAGCGCCAGGAGCTGGTGATCGAGGGCATCGCGGTGGGGGTGATCCGCAACGGAAAGTCGCTATGAGCGCAGCGCTGGAATCGGTGCTGCAGCATCCCGGCATCTGGCGCGGCAACCAGCGCGCGCAGATGGCCGAGGATGCGCTGCCGACCGGCTACGCGGCGCTGGACGAACTGCTGCCCGGTGGCGGCTGGCCGCGCGGCGCCTTGACCGAGGTATTGCTCTCGCGGCAGGGGATCGGCGAGCTGCGGCTTCTGACGCCGA
>DASTEA010000226.1:0-3564 GCA_035710075.1 Thiobacillus sp. | reverse complement strand
TTCCCTGCCCGCACTCGCCAACGAAGGGGCGCCGAAGGCGGCGCTGCCCAACGCGGACGACCCCGTCATCGAGCAGCGTCTGGTCAAGCTGGCGGAAGACCTGCGCTGCCTGGTGTGCCAGAACGAGTCGCTGGCCGGCTCTCACGCCGAGCTGGCGGAAGACCTGCGGCGCGAGATCCGCACGCAGATGAAGGCCGGCAAGGACGACCGCGAGGTGATCGCCTACCTCACCGAGCGCTACGGCGACTTCGTGCTGTACCGGCCGCCGTTCAAGCCGGTGACCTGGCTGCTCTGGCTCGGTCCCGTGCTGTTCCTCGGCATCGGCGGCGGTGCCTGGGTCATGGCGCTGCGGCGTCGCCGTGACGTCGAGGCCGCCCCGGTGGACGAAAAAAGGCGCGCCGCCGCCGCTCAACTTTTGGAAGAAAAATGAACCCGTTCTGGACCGTCTCCCTGTTTTGGATTGCCACCGTCGTTAGCATCCTCATTGCCCTGGCCTTTGTGCTGCCCCCCTTGCTGCGCGCGCGGACCGCAGCGGGCAAGGCTGGGCGACGCGACGTCAACATTGCTGTTTACCGGGACCAGTTGAAAGAAATCGAGGCCGACCGCACCAGCAGTCTGATCTCGGAAGCGCAGTTCCAGACCGCCAAGCTGGAACTGGAAGCCCGCCTGGCCGACGATGCCCTGAGCGCGGACGACACCCCCGAACTCAGCCATGGCAGCAGTCGAAAGCTGGGTTACAGCCTTGGCGCGGTGCTGCCCGCTGCCGCTTTCGGCCTGTATTTCTGGCTGGGCAATCCCACCGCCCTGATCGCCATCGCGGATGCGCAATTCGCTTCGGCCCAGCCTGCCATGGCCGCCACGGGCGAGCACGATTTCATGGAGCTGATCCGGAAAGTCGAAGAGAAGACCCAGGCCAATCCCGATGACGGCGAGGCATGGACGATGCTCGCCAAGACTTACGCGGCGACGGAGCGCTGGCCTGAAGCCCTGCAGGCTTATGACAAGGCGATCAAGCTGTTGCCGCAGGACGCCTCGGTGCTGTCCGGCTACGCCGAGGCCTTGGCCATCACCAACAACCGTGTGCTGACGGACCGGTCCATGGAGCTGGTCCGGAAGGCACTGGAGATCGATCCCGAAGACAGGAAGGGGCTGGAACTCGCCGGCATCCAGGCCTATCAGGTACAAAATTTCGTGCAAGCCGGCAATTACTTCAAGCGCTTGTATCAGTTGCTGCCGCCCGAATCGCCCTATGCGCAGGACATTCTGGCTGCGCAGCAAGAAGCCGAGCGGCTGGCCCAAACCGGCATGGCTGATGGCAGTCCGGCCAAGCCGCCGCCCGCCGACGCCAGCCCGGCGGCGGTTGCTGCAGGCGCCGCCATCAAGGGCCGCATCGACATCGCGCCGGCGCTCAAGTCCAGGCTCGCTGGTACGGACGTGCTTTTTCTGTTTGCGCGCCCGGGCCAGAGTGGTCCGCCCGTGGCCGCCATCCGTGCCAGCGCCAGCCAGCTTCCGCTGGAATTCGAGCTGGACGACAGCAAGGCGATGAACCCCGGCAATACCCTCTCGCAGCACAAGCAGGTGATGCTGGTGGCCCGCGTTTCCAAATCCGGCAACCCGATGGCCCAGCCGGGTGACTTGGAAGGCATCGTCGCCAACGTGAAGGTGGGCGCCAGCGGTGTGAAAATTATGATCGATCAGACCCGGCCCTGAAAGGGGCGCAAGTAAAACCGGTGACGAATTTGAGCAGCGGGATGGGATGAAGTAGAATCCGCCATCACCCGCCCCCGCTCATAAAATGACGAAGTATGTGTTTGTCACCGGCGGAGTGGTTTCTTCCCTCGGGAAAGGAATCGCTTCTGCTTCTCTTGCTGCGCTGCTTGAATCGCGCGGCATTCGTGTCACCCTCTTAAAGCTCGATCCGTACATCAACGTCGATCCCGGCACCATGAGTCCGTTCCAGCACGGCGAGGTGTTCGTGACCGACGACGGTGCGGAAACCGACCTCGATCTGGGCCATTACGAGCGCTTTTCCAGCGCGCGGATGAGCAAGCGCAACAACTTCACCACCGGGCAGATCTACAAGTCGGTGATCGACAAGGAGCGCCATGGCGATTATCTCGGCGCCACGGTGCAGGTCATCCCGCACATCACCGACGAGATCAAGCGCTCCATCCGCGCGGGTGCGCAGGGGGCCGATGTGGCGCTGGTCGAGATCGGCGGCACCGTGGGCGACATCGAATCGCTGCCGTTCCTGGAAGCCATCCGCCAGATGGGGTTTGAAGACGGCCCTGAAAACACCTGTTTCATCCACCTGACCCTGTTGCCCTACATCGCCACCGCCGGCGAACTGAAAACCAAGCCGACCCAGCACTCGGTGAAGGAGCTGCGCGAGATCGGCATCCAGCCCGACATCCTGCTGTGCCGTGCGGATCGTGAAATTCCGGTCGATGAACGACGCAAAATTGCGCTGTTCACCAATGTTCGCCCGGAAGCGGTGATCCAGATGCTGGATTCCGATTCGATCTACAAGATTCCGGCGATGCTGCATGACCAGATGCTCGACGAAATCGTCTGCCACAAGCTGAAAATTCTGGCGCGTGCGGCCGACCTTACGATATGGAAAAAACTCGTTAGCGCGCTGGAGCATCCCGAACACACCGTCAACATCGCCTTCGTCGGCAAGTATGTCGACCTCACCGAATCCTACAAGTCGCTGTCGGAAGCGATGATCCATGCCGGCATGCATACGCTCAGCAAGGTCAAAATCCACTACACGGACTCCGAACAGATCGAGAAATCCGGCGTCGACTGCCTGAAGGGCATGGACGCGGTCCTCGTGCCCGGCGGCTTCGGCAAGCGCGGCGTCGAGGGCAAGATTGCCGCCATCCGCTATGCGCGGGAAAACAAGGTGCCGTACCTGGGCATTTGTCTGGGCATGCAGCTCGCCGTGGTCGAGTTCGCGCGCGACGTCGCCGGCATGGCGGACGCGCAATCGACCGAGTTCGATCCGGCGACCTCGCATCCGGTGATCGGCCTCATCACCGAATGGCTGGATCGCGGCGGCCAGGTCGAGACGCGCAGCGAACAGTCAGATCTGGGCGGTACCATGCGCCTGGGTGGCCAGCCCTGCGAACTGAAGGACGGCACCCTGGCGCGCGAGGTGTACGGCGCGGCCAGCATTGTCGAGCGCCACCGCCATCGCTATGAAGTCAACAACACCCTGCTGGCCGAGCTCGAAGCGAAAGGTCTGGTTGTTGCCGGGCGCGCGCCGGGCACCGACCTGTGCGAAATGGTCGAGCTGCCGACTTCGGTCCATCCCTGGTTCGTCGCCTGCCAGTTCCACCCCGAATTCACCAGCAATCCACGCAACGGCCACCCGCTTTTCATCGCCTTCGTGAAGGCCGCGTTGGCGCATCAACAGCAGGAGCATGCCAAATGAAGTTGTGTCACTTTGAAGCGGGTCTCGACCAGCCGCTGTTCCTCATTTCCGGCCCCTGCGTCATCGAATCCGAGCAGCTGGCGATGGACACCGCAGGCCAGCTCAAGGAACTGTGCACCGGACTC
>DASTEA010000225.1:0-3779 GCA_035710075.1 Thiobacillus sp. | reverse complement strand
CCGGCGTCGCGCGCCGTCTGGCGACGGGCGCGTTGTCACGCGAGGCCGATGTGCATTACGGAGTGGGAACGACCGAATACATGCGCGCGCAGGGCGGCATCGCACTCACCCTCGAATGCGGCCAGCACGACGACCCTGTCGCGCCCGACGTGGCCTGGCATGCCATCCGCAATGCGCTCGCGCATCTGCGGCTGAGCGACGCACCCGCGCCGGCCCCCGTAGCCGGCACCGAGGCGCTGCGCCTGTACCAGGTCATCGACCGCGTCCATGCGGAGGATGCCTTTGCGCGCGGCTGGTCCAGCTTCGATCGGGTGCGCGCGGGCGAACGCATCGGCACGCGCCACGACGGCACGCCGGTACTGGCGGATAGCGATGGCTACATCGTCTTCCCCAATCCCAATGCGTTGCCGGGGCAGGAGTGGTTTTACCTCGCCAGGCGCAGCACGCGGGTGTGACGCACGCGGCTTCAGTTCGCCTCCCTAATGAAATGCAGTCGGCTATGATGCTCAAGGCCGATCCACAGCCAAGGGTGAGCGTCGAACTCGCGCATGGGACAGGAAATCAATCGCACCCGCTTTTCCGAAGCGGACTATCAGCAGTTTTTCGCCCGGCTGGCGGAGGAGACGGCGGCGTTGCGGTCGTTTGCCAAAGCGGGCGGGTTCAAGGATGCGCGCTATGTCGCCGGGTTCGAGCTCGAGGCCTGGCTGCTCGATCACGCCGGGCGGCCCAGTTCCATCAATGAAGCCTATCTGCATGCACTGAACGATCCACTGGTGGTGCCCGAGCTGTCGCGCTACAACGTCGAGCTGAATGCGCTGCCGGTGGAAGTGGGTGCGGGTGTGCTGGCCGCCATGGAGGAATCCCTGCTGACCACCTGGGATAAATGTCAGCAGGTGGCGCACGGCATGGACACGGTGCTGGCGATGATCGGCATCCTGCCGACCATCCGTGACGAGGATCTGTGCCTCGCCAACATGTCGGCGATGAAACGCTTCGACGTGCTCAATGCGCAGGTGTTGCGGCAGCGTGGTGGGGCACCCATCCGCATCGACATCGAGGGCGTGGACCAGCTGCACCTGAGTCGGCCCGATGTGATGCTGGAAGCCGCCACCACCTCATTCCAGCTGCACCTGCAGGTGCCGTTCGCGCTGGCTGAGCGCTACTACAATGCTTCGCTGATCAGCTGCGCGCCGCTGCTGGCAGCGGCGGTCAATTCGCCGGTGCTGTTCGGCCGGCGCCTGTGGCAGGAAACCCGGGTGCCGCTGTTCGAGCAGGCTGTGGACGTGGGCGGTTACCCGGGGCTGGCGGAACCGACGCTGCGGCGGGTCACATTCGGACGCGGTTATGTGGAGGGCAGCCTGCTGGAACTGTTCGAGGAAAATCTCGAGCATTACCCCGTGCTGCTGCCGATGCCGCAGGCCGAGGCGCCGAATCGCTTCCCGCATCTGCGTTTGCACAACGGCGCCATCTGGCGCTGGGTGCGGCCGCTGATCGGCTTCGACGCAGCCGGGCAGGCCCATGTCAGGCTGGAACAACGGGTGCTGCCCAGCGGCCCGACGGTGCTGGACATGATGGCCAATGCGGCGCTGTATTTCGGTCTGGTGCATGCTTTGGCGCGGCAGTCGCGGGCCGCGGAATCCGATCTGCCGTTTGCAGCCGCGCGCGCCAATTTCTACGCCGCTGCACGGCACGGGCTCGCGGCCGAGTTGATCTGGCTGGATGGCCGGCGTTATCCCGTGCGCGAATTCATCCTCGAGATCGGGCTGCCGCTGGCGCGCCAGGGGCTGCGCGATTTCGGCCTGTCGGATGCCGAAATTGAGCATTATCTGGGCGTCGTCGAAGCCCGGGTGCGCAGCGGCCAGACCGGTGCGGCGTGGCAATTGAGCCGGCTCGCGCGGGTGGCCGGCGACATGCACCGCATGATGGACGATTATCTGGACAACCAGCGTGCCGGTGCGCCGGTGCATGAGTGGAGCCTGTGATGTTGACCCAATACGACGCCTTGCCATCAGGCCTGCTTGACCTGCCTGCTTCGCGTCTGGGCGAGGTGTTGCCCGGGCCGACGCTGATTCATCTGCCGGGGCGGCGTACGCCACCCTTGTTCGTTTCGGTGCTGCTGCACGGCAACGAGGGCACCGGCTGGCTGGCGGCGCAATCGGTGCTGAAGAAGTACGCCGCAGCCGAGCTGCCGCGCGCGCTGTCGCTGTTCATCGGCAACGTCGAGGCAGCCCGCTCGGGACTCCGCCGCCTCGACGGCCAGCCGGATTACAACCGGGTGTGGCCGGGCAGCGAGGAAGCACATTCAGCCGAACTGGCGATGATGCAGCAGGTGGTCGACGCGATGCGCGCTCGCGGCGTATTTGCCAGCATCGACATTCACAACAATACCGGCCTCAATCCGCATTACGCCTGTGTCAATCGGCTGGACCAGGATTTTTTGCACCTTGCCGCGCTGTTTTCGCGCATCGTGGTCTATTTCATCCGGCCGCGCGGCGTGCAGTCGGCCGCCTTCGCCGAATTGTGCCCGGCGGTCACGGTGGAGTGCGGCAAGCCGGGGATGCCCGACAGCGTCGAGCATGCCGCCGCGTTCATGGAAGCCGGCCTGCACCTGGCCGAATTCCCCGTGCATCCGGTGCCGCCGCATGACGTCGACCTGTTTCATACCGTGGCAACCATCAGGGTGCCAGAGCAGTCCAGCTTCGGCTTCAATGCGCCCGCCGCGGATATCGACTTTGTGCCCGAGCTGGATCATTTCAATTTCCGTGAGCTGAAACACGGCGACCTGCTGGGTCGTGTGCGACAGGACAGCCCGGCCAGGCTGCAGGCGCTGGACGAAAACGGCGAGGATATCGGCGCCCGTCTGTTTGATTACCGCCACGGTGAGATCACGCTCAGGCAGCCGCTGATGCCGGCCATGTTGACGCGCGACGAGCGGGTGATCCGCCAGGATTGTCTGTGCTACCTGATGGAGCGAATCAAGACACCCGTTTGAAACTCAGCCACGCGGATGGTGAGCGGCGTGGAGCTGCTTCATCCGTTCGCGCGCCACATGGGTATAGATCTGCGTGGTGGAAATGTCGCTGTGGCCGAGCAGCATCTGCACCACCCGCAAGTCGGCGCCATGGTTCAGCAAGTGGGTGGCAAAGGCATGGCGCAGCGTGTGCGGCGACAGCGGGCGGGTGATTTCGGCGGCGTGGGCGCGGCGCTTGATGAGATACCAGAAGGCCTGCCGCGTCATGCCGTCGCCGCGCGTGGTCACGAATACCACGTTGGAGAGCTGCCTTTCCAGCAGCAGCGGGCGCGACTCCGCCAGATAGCGCCTGAGCCATTGCACCGCCTCCTCGCCCAGCGGCACCAGCCGGTCCTTGTTGCCCTTGCCGGTCACGCGCAGCACGCCGTCGTTGAGGTTCACCGCAGTCAGTTTCAGCCCCACCAGTTCCGACACCCGCAAGCCGGTGGCGTACAGCGTTTCCAGCATCGCGCGGTCGCGAAGGCCCAGCGGCGAGTCGACATCGGCGCTGTCGAGCAGGCGCACCACATCGGCCTCGGTCAGCGTCTTCGGCAGCGAGCGCGGCAGTTTGGGGCTGTCGAGATTGAGCGTGGGGTCGGCGGCGATCAGGTTTTCGCGCAGCAGGTAGCGATAAAAGCGCTTCAGCGCCGAGGTGTAGCGCGCAGCACTGCGCGGCTGGGTGAGGCGGGCAAAGCGCCACGCCAGGTAGGCTTCGATGTCGCCCGTCACGGCAGTATTCAGTGCATGCTTGCGTTCTTTTTCCAGCCAG
>DASTEA010000224.1:0-5637 GCA_035710075.1 Thiobacillus sp. | reverse complement strand
GTATGAACTTGAATTGAGGCAGTACGCCGCGGCCTTGCGCCACTACGAGATGCAACTGCATTTCGGATGGATGAGCAGCTATCCCTACTACTATCCGTACCACTATCCCTACTGGTGGGATCCGTGGCCGGGGCCGTATTTTCCGCCGTCCTACCGCGAGCCTGTGATGCCGACCCGGGACAGCGTGCGCGCGCAGCTGGCGAAATCGAATTGCCAGGACGACTGCGGCTGCCTGCCTGCCTACGACGCCTGTTTCGTCGGCTGCGGTGGCCAGATATTGAGAGAGACGGTGTGCATCAAGAATTGCCCGCCCGAAAAATGATGCTCAGCGTGCCGCTTGAAGCGAAACCAGCTTCACCGGCACGCTCTCTTTATCGGTATTGATCCAGATTTCACCGTCCTGCACCATGCATTGCAGGCGCATGTTGCGTTCGGCCAAAGCGGCCAGCGCCTGGCTGGTTTCGGCGGGCAACTGCAGCACCGTCAGATTGGCAAACCGCGTGAGCTTGCTGGCGATCTGCTTCCACCACACGTCGCAACTGCTGTGGTAGCACAGCACCACGACCTGTCCGGCGCGGCCGCATGCGCGGCGGATACGCGCCTCGTCGGGCTGCCCGAGATCGATCCACAGCATGATTTCGCCGGTCAGGCTCTTCACCCACACTTCCGGCTCGTCGACATCGAACAGTCCCTTGGTGAAGGCGATGCCGTCCTGGGCGTAAAGCGCATAGGCCAGCACCCGCGCCATCATGCGTTCGTCGGTTTCGGAGGGGTGGCGGGCAATGGTCAGCGCGTGGTCGGCGTAGTAATGCCGATCCATGTCGGCAATCTGTAATTCGGCTTTGTAGATGATGGCGCGCAGGGCCATGTTGACTCATTCCATTTCTAAATCAAAAAACTGTCGGCTTGTATTGCGTGCTGCTTGCGCTGCTGGCACGCCTTGATGCCATGCGGATTTTCGCGATATTTGGCGGGGAATCGTTTGCGAGCGGCGCGGCAGATTGCGTAGTGTGCGGCCATAAAAAAACCCCGGCGAACCGGGGTTTTTTCACATCAGGTCGGAATGATTACGACACGACCTGGATGTTCGAAGCTTGCTTGCCCTTGGGGCCAGTCGTCACTTCAAAGCTGACGCGCTGGTTTTCCTGCAGGGACTTGAAGCCGTTGGAGTTGATTGCGGAGAAATGCGCGAAGAGGTCCTCGCCGCCGTTATCCGGGGTGATGAAACCAAAACCTTTTGCATCGTTGAACCACTTAACAGTACCCGTTTCCATCTTTTGTTTCCTATCTATCTAAAAAAAATTGGGCGACATGCCCTATCGATCGAATTTCAAGGAAAACGCTTACCAGAGGTACCGCAATTTAAAGCTTGAATCCAACAGACGGGCGTATTAATAACACAGAATTGCAGCGTGTCAAAGGATTTTTTGCAATCACCTTCCCAGTGCACGCAGGATCAGGATATCGCCGCGCTGGGTAAATTCCAAATGCTTCAGCACGCTCATGCCCAGCAACACCTGATCGCCCCCCATGCCGGGGTTGAGGCTGGCGGGCACGTCGCGCAGATCGAACGGCCCGAACGCCAGCGCATCCACCCGGGTGGCGCGGGTGGTGACCGTGCCGTTGGCGGTGACCGACTGCTGGCGCGCACCCGCCCTGAGCCCCAGCTCATCCGCCAGGTGGGCCGGCACCGACACCAGCGTGGCGCCGGTATCGAGCAGGAAAGTGACGGGCTGGCCGTTGATCGTGCCGGGAAAAAAATAATGGCCGTTGCGACTGCGCTTCAGCACCAGTTCGCTACCCGGCGCGATCTGCAGTTGCTGGTTGGGGTCATTGCGCGCCTGCAGGCTGCTTTCAAAGTAGAAATAGAACAGGCCGAGCAGCAACAGGCTGGCGGCCAGGGCCATGCCCCGCCCGAGGCGGCGGTGAGGGTTGTAAGCGGAATCGGCTTCTTTTGAGTTCACGGCGCGTGAGACAGATTAGGCGGTTCATCGTTCGGCGCACCAGGGCGCCAGGTGAGCAAGCCTAATCAAATCCCACGCATAGGGGAAGCGTGTGCACCCACACCAACCGCTCAGGCGACGTGCTGCATCCGCGGCTGGCTGAAATGGCAGTGCGGCGCGTCGCCAAAAGCGTCGCGCAGATAGCGGGTTTCGATGTGCAGCAGACGCTTGTGGTCGCCGGCTTCGAGATAAATATCCGGCTGCGCCATCAGATCGTCGTCCCACACCATTTCAACCCCCCAGGCATTCGGCAGGCCCGGCACCACGCCGGGTTCGCACTCGGTGAACAGGCGGCCCACGCTGGCCTCGTCGGCGAGGGTGAACTCCACGCCAATATCCTGCCTGAGCTTGCCAAGATGGACTTCCTCGCTGGCGGGGATCATCGCCACCATCTGGCAGTCCATGCCGTCGAGCAGCACGCCCTTGGCCAGCCGCTCGGGGGGGACCCCTGCCGCATGTGCGGTTTCGACGCTGGTCTGGGTATGGGGATGCGCCACGATTTCAAACGGAATCATGTGCTGGTCGAGAAAACGTTCCATACGGTGCAGTGCGTTCATGATCGTCTCCTTGCAACAGTTGAGCGACCTTCAATATAGTTCACCCACATCCGCCTGCACGGTCACTACCGCCGCTGCGAACGGTCCCCCGCGCGGAAATTCCGGCGCGGCGTTTTGGGGTGTTCCAGCATCAGACAGGCCCGGCGGAACGCCAGCAAGACGTCCTGCGCGTGTCCCAGTACGCTGTCGTGGGGATAGTGCCCTGCCGCGTTCAGCGCGCCCGCCGCAACGCCGGTCAGCAACGCGATGCCTTCGGTCACGTGATCCGCGGCATGGACGTGGAAGCGCCCCGCGGCGACGGCGTCCACCAGCCGCGGCGACAGCATCAGGTGACGGCGGTTGCGCGCCGGGATCAGCACGCCCTGGCTGCCATCGAGGCCGGCGGCCTCGCACACGCGGAACCAGCCCTCGATCTTTTCGGTGATGCCGCCCACCGGCATCACCTCGCCGTGCTGGTTGAGCGCGCCGGTGACGGCGATGCCCTGTTTGAGGGGCAGGCCCGACAGGGCCGACAGCAGCGCATAGAATTCGGCGCACGATGCGGAATCGCCTTCCACGCCGTGGTACTGCTGCTCGAAAACGATGGACGCATTGAGGGAGAGCGGCGCCAGATGGGAGAACAGCGCGGCCAGGTAGTTCTGCAGGATGAACACGCCCTTGTCGTGGATCGGGCCGGACAGCTCGACCTCGCGCTCGATATTGAGCAGCCCGTCCTCGCCCGCGTAGGTGTGCGCGGACAGCCGCACCGGCACGCCGAAGCGGTAATCGCCGAGGTCGATCTGGGTGAGGCCGTTGAGCTGCCCCAGCCGTTCGCCGCGCAGTTCGATCAGCACATCGCCCTCGGCAATTTCCTCGCGCAGGCGCTGCTCGGGATAATCGTGCCGCCCAACGTGCGCCTGGATTGCCGCCTCGACGTCTGCCGCCGAGACCAGGCCCGGCCCGCGCGCGCGGCAGATCGCGGCGCTTTCCATCACCATCGCCTCGGTGCGATCGAAAATCGCGCTCTCGCGCGCCTGGTCGCCGGCCTCGCGGTGCGACTCCTCGAGCAGCCGCGCCACTGCCGCCGCCGAAAAATGCGGCAGGCCGAACTCGCGACAGGCATGGGCGACGAAAATCGACGATGCGCGACGGCTGTCGGCGCTGGCGACGAAACTGTCGGCGAAATCCACCTTGGCACGGAAATGGCGGGCGAATTCCGGTGCCGCCTCCTGCAGCTCGTAATACTGGTCACGCGAGCCGACCAGCACCAGCTTGACCTCGACGTCGACCGCCTCCGGCACCAGCGACACCGCCGCAATCGGCGAAAAGGACACGCCCGGCTCCTCGATCTGCAGCCGGCCGCTGCGCAGAAAGCGCCGCAACTGCTCCCACACCAGCGGGTCGGCCAGCACATCGCGCAAATGCAGCATCAGAAAGCCGCCATGCGCCTGCAACAGGCTGCCGGCACGGATGCGCGAAAAATCCGTGACCAGCACATCGTTTTCGGACTGGTATTCGATGCTGCCGAACAGCGCGCGGAACAGCGGATTGTCCTCGACGATCACCGGCGCGCCGTCGAGGCTCCCGTTGTCGACCACCAGGTTGACGCGGTAGCGGGTCAGCAGCAATTGCAGCGCCTCCAGCCGGCTTTCGTCGTCTTCGTCGCCGTGAAACAGCTCCAGGTTGTCGAACACGTCCCGGGCGAGCGCATCCAGGTAGACATTGAGCTTGGCGGCATCCTTGATCTGCTTCTTCAGGCCGTTGCGAATCGCCTCCAGTTCGTCGTCCAGCAACGGCTTCACCACCTGCCGCCGCAACGCCGCCAGCGCCTCGTTCATCGCGCGTTCCAGCGGCTGGGTCTTCTCGATGTAGCGGGTGATCTCGGCGCGCAGTTCCTGCTCGGCCAGTTCCACCTCGGCACGGCGCGCCTTCGGCAGTGCCAGCACTTCGTCCTCGGTGAGCGCCTGCCCCTTCTTGCCGACGAGGGTGTACAGCATGCGCCCTTCCTCGCGGTGCAACGAAAAGCTGCGCGCCTCGGCAAATGCCGACAGTTCGGCAAAGTGCCGCGCAATGTCGTCCTTCCAGGCCTTCTCGATACGCTCGCTCTCGGCCTTGTAATCCTGCCCATCCAGTCGCCGCGGGATTTCATCCTGCAGCGCCTTCACCGTGCGCCCCAGCAACTGGCGCAGCAGCCGCCCCTCGCCGGCCGGAAGACGCAGCGCCAGCGGCCGCTCCGGCGCGTCGAAATTGTGCAGATAGCACAGATCGGGCGGCACCCGCCTGCTCGCCGCGGCCTCGTGCATCGCCTGCTTGAGCAGCGAGGAACGGCCGCTTCCGACCTCGCCCAGCACGAACAGGTTGTAGTTGGGCTGGTCCATGCCGAGGCCGAAGCGCGCGGCCGCTTCAGCGCGCGCCTGACCGATCCACGGCAGCGGTTCTGCCATCAATTCGGAGGTGTCGGCAAATCCCAGCGACGCAGGGTCGAGGGTCAGGCGAAGGGCGGCGGGAGACAGGGTGGCAATCGGCATGGTGTGGGGTCAGGCCTGTGTAGGGTTTCCAGATTATTGCGCAACACCGCTTGTTCGGCCCGATTCATGGCGCCAGCAGGCCGGTCCACTGCGCCTGGCTTTGCAGGTAGCACGCGCGCAGGCTTGTCGCGTTCTCGCACAGCACGTCGGCGGGCACGGCCAGCGCCTGCAACAGCGCGGGCTCGACCTGGTCGAGCGTCACGCTGCGCGGAACCGCGTCCGGCTCCCAGGTTTCGGCAAAGGCAGTTCGCTTGTCGGGGCGCCGGCCATGCTGCGGCGGCATCAGGCTGACCCGTGGCAGGCCGTAAGCCAGCGCGACGATACGGCCATGCAGGCTGCTGCTCAGCACGCCGCGACTGGCAGCGATGAGGGCGCAGATGTCCCACAGATGCAGCGACAGGAACAGCCGCGCCGTTCCCGACAGCAGCCGGCGCTGCAGTGCTTCATACAGCGCCGGATCGTCGTGCCACGGCGCCGCGCCGGCGCGGAACAGCGCCAGCCCGAGGCCGGTCGCCGCAGCCACCCGCGACAGGCCCTGCGCCAGCGCATCGAGGCTGGCATCGTCGGCAA
>DASTEA010000223.1:0-3426 GCA_035710075.1 Thiobacillus sp. | reverse complement strand
CGCTGTTCCTGCTGGTCACGCTGCTGACCATACTCGGCATCCTGTTTGCCTTTGTGATGCCGCGCTTTGTCTCGATGTATGCCAACTTCGATGCGCAACTGCCGGCGCCGACGCAATGGCTGCTGGCCGCGGTGGAGCACTTTCCGCTGATCGCCGTCGTCTGCACCGCGTTGGGCGCGCTCGCCTGGTCGGGTTGGCGCACCTATGCCGCAACGCCTGGCGGCCGGCTCAGCATCGACCGATGGAAGCTGCGGCTGCCGCTGATCGGGGCGACGGAGCGCGCTTCGACGATCGCCCATTTTGCGCGCTCGCTCGCCACGCTGCTTGCCGGCGGGACGCCCTTGCTCGAGGCGCTGCGCATCGTCCAGGAATCCTTCCCCAACCGTGCTTGTGCGCTGCAGGTGGCCGAAGTGGCCGACCGCGTGATGCAGGGCGAAAGCCTGGCCAAGGCGGTCAGGGTTGCCGGCCTGTTGCCCGAAACGGCGATCAAGATGATCCAGGTGGGCGAGGCTTCCGGCGGGCTCGACACCATGCTGGCCGAAGTGGCACAGTTTTACGAAGATGCGCTCGAAAACCGCCTCGCGCGAGTCATGGCGCTCATCGAGCCGGCGCTGGTGCTGCTGATGGGGCTGATGATCGGCGGCATCATCATTGTGATGTATCTGCCCATCTTCAGCCTGGCGGAGGTCATCCGATGACGCATCCGCTCCATCATCCACGTCTGGCCGAGATCCTGGTTTCCCGGGGCCATGCCAACGCATCCCAGGTGGAAACCGCGCTGGCGGAAGACGAAAACAAGCTGGGCGAGATTCTGCTCAGAAGCCGCGCCATCACCGCGGAACAACTGACCGCGGCGCTGGCCGAGCAATTCAAGCTGCCGTACGTGGCGCTCGAAGGCTATACCGTGCCGCCGGAACTTTTCCGGCTGATTCCCGCTGCCACCTGCTACCAGCATGGCGTCTTGCCCTATCGCCTGCGCGATCAGGTGCTGGAAGTCGCGGTGTCCGACCCGGGCGACCTGTCGCTGGCGGAAAGGCTGGAGGCGCAGCACGGCTTGCTGGTGAAGCTGCTTTTGTCGAGCCGGGACGCAATCGAGGCGGCGCTCAAGCGGAGCGAGGGCGAAGCCAGCCTGCTCAAGGATGTGTCGGAGGATTTTCGCCTGCTCGTGGTGAAGGAGGGCGAGGACGGCGCGGAACAAATCGTGTCGCTGGAAGCCCCGGACGACAAGGCGGGACCGGTGGTCAAGCTGGTCAATACGCTGCTCGCCACGGCCCTCACCAAGCGCGCGAGCGACGTGCACATCGAGACCCACGAACAGGCGATGGCGGTGAAGTACCGCATCGACGGCGTGCTCTACCCGGCGACCGGGATGCTCGACAAGCGCCACCACAGCGCGCTGGTGTCGCGCCTCAAGGTCATGGCGGAACTGGACATTGCCGAGCGCAGGGTGCCGCAGGACGGGCGCTTCCGCCTGCGCTTTTCCGGGCGTGATATCGATTTCCGCCTGTCCATCCTGCCGGGCGTGTTTGGCGAGGACGTGGTGATCCGCATTCTCGACAAATCCTCGGTGACCGAAGGCATGCGCCATCTCAGGCTCGATGGGCTCAGCATGGCGCCCGAAGTCATGAAGAAATTCCGCCGCTCGATTCGCGAGCCGTACGGCATGGTGCTCATCACCGGTCCCACCGGCAGCGGCAAGACAACCACGCTGTATGCCGCGCTGTCCGAGATCAACGACGGGGAAGAAAAAATCATCACCATCGAGGACCCGGTCGAGTACCAGCTCGACGGCATCGTGCAGATTCCTGTCAATGAGAAAAAAGGCCTCACCTTCGCGCGCGGACTGCGTTCGATCCTGCGCCACGACCCGGACAAGATCATGGTCGGCGAAATCCGCGACCTGGAAACAGCGACCATCGCGGTGCAATCGGCACTGACCGGCCACCTGGTTTTTACCACCGTGCACGCCAACAACGTTTTCGATGTCGTCGGGCGCTTCTCGCATATGGGAATCGACACCTACAGCTTCGTCTCGGCGCTCAACTGCGTGATGGCACAACGTCTGGTCCGCCTCATCTGCCCCAAGTGCAAGCACGAGGTGCCGGCCGACCCGGAACTGCTGGAGCTTTCCGGCCTCGACGTGGAACGCTACGCCGGCCAGTCATGGCACGAGGGGGCGGGCTGCGCGCATTGCCACGGCACCGGTTACCACGGACGGGCGGCCATCACCGAGTTTCTCGATCTGAGCGCGAACATCCGCCAGATGATCGTGGAGCGGCGTCCACAGGCCGAACTGCAACAGGCGGCGCTGTCCGAAGGCCTGGTCACGCTGCGCCAGTCAGCCCTGGCCAAGGTGTTCAATGGCGAAACCACACTCAAGGAGATCAACCGTGTCACCTTCGTCGACTAGGCGTTTTTCGGTGGCGCCAGCGACCGTGGCCGGGATTGCAATCGGACGCGACCAGGTCTGCGCGGTCGTGCTCGACGCGAAAGCGCAGGCCTGCGCAATGCGCGGCATCAACCGGCACGCGCTGGCGGCCCCGCTGTTTGCGGGGCCACCCACTGCGGAGGCCGAGGCCGCGCTCGCCGCTGCGCTGCAGTCGGTCGGCGCCGAGCTGCGGGCGGCATTCGCGGCGGTGCATGTCGCGCTGCCCGATACGGTGATCCGCAGCGCGGTGTTTGAGCTCGATGAATTGCCGAAAAGCGCGCACCTGCGCGAAGCCCTGTTGCGCTGGCGCTTTTCCAGGGAATGGCAGCGCCCCGAAGAAAGCCTCGAATGCCGCGGCGTCGACCTCGGGGCAGACCAGGGCAAACGCCTGTTCTTCGGACAGGCAGGCGACCGGCCATGGATCGACTGCGTGCGGCGCGCGCTGGTGCGCGCGGAAATCACCCCCTGGTCGCTCAATGCGGCCGCAAGCTACCGCTTCAACCGCTTTCACGATGCGATTGCAGGGGGTGAGGGCGCGCTGCTCTCGCTCGATCCGGATTGCTGGAACCTCCTGCTGTGGGACGAGACGGGACGCGTGCGCCGAGTGGTCACGCGCCTGCGCGCCAACGCGACGGCGCAGGATGAAATGAAGCTGATCGCCGACGAAGCGGAGCGTGCCATTCTCGCCCATGCGAGGGGGCTCGGCAGCAGCCAGGCGGGCAAGCTCTACCTTGCGGGCAGCGAGGCGGAAACGGCAATGCTGGCGGTGCTGCTCGAGCATCGCCTGCAGCGGCAGGCGGTGCCGCTGCACGCCGACCAGGGGATTGCCGCAGGCGTCGCCGGGATGAGAGAGGATCTGGCGCCGCTGGCATTGGCCGCTGCCCTGAACGCATGAAAATATCAACGAATTTCGTACCCCCGGTGCAGCGGGCTGTGGCACCGGTCAGCGCCGCGCTGTGGCTGATGACGCTTGCTTGCGTAGGCGGCACCGCGTGGCT
>DASTEA010000222.1:0-3959 GCA_035710075.1 Thiobacillus sp. | reverse complement strand
CGCGTGCGGATCGGCTTCCATCATGCGGCGCGAAACCGTGGCGCTGCAAAATTCGAACTGCTCGGCGTTTTCGTAAACCCGCCGGGTCGCGCCAAGGTCCTTGCCGGTGCGTTCCAGCATGGTGGCGATATTGTTGGTGTTGGTGATCTTCAGGCCCTGACTCTCGATCGAAAACTGAAGCCGATCGCGCACTTCCTGGAAGGTCCCCTTGGCCTTGAACAGCACGGCGTGGCCGTCAGCGGCCAGGGCGGAGAACGGCAGGCCGAGCAGCGCGCACAAGACGAGAAATTTTTTCATGTCAGCTCCATTCGATTGCAAACCCCGATTCTCAGCCGCCCGCGGGCGAACGGCAATGGTCGTTTGCTACACTCGCCCGCATGGTGATTCAATCAAAGACCACGCAACTCAAGGCAGACGGCCGCTTCTGGCTAACGCTGGACGGCAGGAATTTCCTCGGTCGCGGGCGCATCGAACTGCTGCAGCGCATCCGTGAAACCGGCTCGATCTCCAAGGCGGCCAAGGCGATGAAGATGAGCTACAAGGCCGCGTGGGACGCGGTGGATGCGATGAATGGCGCATGGCAGTCACCGCTGGTGGAGAGTGGCCCTTCCGGCAGCCGCCTAACCGCGGACGCCGAGCGGCTGATCGCCGTCTTCCACAAGGCGGAAGCGCGGCATGCGGCCTTCATGGAGAAGCTCGCCGACGGACTTTAGGGCCGTGCTTTGTAGAAGGCCAGCGGCGCGCTGGCTTTGGCGACGGCCGGTTTCAGTTTCCCCACCACGTGCATCTCGCACGGCTTGCAGTCGAAGCGCAGGGTGAGCTTTTCGCTGCCGTTGATCAGCGTCAGCGGCGCGGCGCGCACGGTGCCCGAAACGCCCACGACGCCCTTGGCCTGCTTGGGGCACAGCGAGAGCGAATAGCGCACGCAGTGCTTGGTGATCATCAGCGAGACCTCGCCGGCTTCCTCGTGGCTTTCGTAGGCGGCGGCGATGAGCTTGACGCCGTGCCTGGCATAGAAGTCGCGCGCCCTGTGGTTGTAGACGTTGGCGAGATAGCTCAGCGTATCTTCGGGATAGATCGCCGGCGGCTCGACCGCCCGAGCGCGAGCAGGACGGGCGTAGGCGGCGGCGCGCGCGGCTTCCAGCGCAGCGACGGCGTCGCGGCGCAGGGCGTTGATGAAGGACGCCGGCACGAACCAGGCTTGCGTCAACGCCAGCGAAATCCCGACGGCTGCAAACGGGGTGGTGCCGAGCTTGCCGAGATGCTCGCGCAAGGTGGCATCCATCTTGGCGGCGTCCTTGGCCGCCTCCTTGGCGTACGCCGCTTCCACCGTGGCGCTGTGGCCGTCTTCGTCGGTCAGCGTCAGCGCAAATCCCGCAGCGGTTTCATCCAGCCGCAGCCACACGCCGATGCGACGCTCGCTGGAGGGTTTGTCCAGCAGACGCACCCAGTTCATGTCGCGGTTGCGGCTGACCAGCGTGCCGGCGCGCAAGTCCTTGAAGCTCGCCATCGGGTCTCTCGGGAACACGCGCCAGACGCCCTTCCCCGCCTTCTCTGCGCGGTTGATCGCGAGGCCGGCCAGATCCTTCTGCAGCGTGTAGTAGCACAGGCCGTCGCCGTTGTTCAGCACGATGTCGGGCGAGTCGGTTTGCAGCTCGACCCATTTGTCGCCGACCTTGCTGACGTAGCCGACCGGCAGGCCGGGGTTCTTCGGCGTGTCGAACGCACCGATGTCGTCCTTGCGGCCGCCGACGAAATAGTCGGTGAACTCGCGGTTGAAGTTCTGGTTGGGGTCGGGGGTGAAGGCAAACGCGGTGCGGCCTGCGGACGCGCGCGCGAATTCCGGACGGCGCTCGATGATCTGGTCGAGCAGCGTGCGGTAATGCGCGGTGATGTTCTTCACATAGCCCATGTCCTTGTAGCGACCCTCGATCTTGAAGCTGCGGATGCCGGCGTCGATCAGCGCTTCGAGGTTGTCGCTCTGGTTGTTGTCCTTCATCGACAGCACGTGCTTGTCGTGCGCGACGATGCGCCCTTCCATGTCGGTCACCTGGTACGGCAGGCGGCAGGATTGCGAGCAGTCGCCGCGGTTGGCGCTGCGCCCGGTGTGGGCGTGGCTGATGTAGCACTGGCCGCTGTAGGCGACGCACAGCGCGCCGTGGACGAAGAATTCCAGGGTGCAACGCGCAGGGTCGGTGGCGGCGCGGATGGCGGCAATCTGTTCGAGGTCGAGTTCGCGCGCCAGCACGATTTGACTCAGCCCCACGTCCTGCAGGAAGCGGGCCTTTTGCGGGGTGCGGATGTCGGTCTGGGTGCTGGCGTGCAGCTGGATCGGCGGCAGGTCAAGCTCCAAGAGGCCCATGTCCTGGATGATCAGTGCGTCGACGCCGGCGTCGTATAGTTGAATGATCTGCTGGTGCGCCGGCTCCAGTTCGTCGTCGCGCAGGATGGTGTTGAGGGTGACGAACACGCGCGCGTTGAAGCGGTGCGCGTGTTCGACCAGCCGCGCGATGTCGGCGACTTCATTTGACGCCGCCGCGCGCGCGCCGAACGACGGCCCGCCGATATACACCGCATCGGCGCCGTGGTTGACGGCTTCAATGCCGATGTCGGCGTCGCGCGCGGGCGCGAGCAGTTCAAGTTGATGGGATTCCACAGGAGGTATTCCGGACAGCAATGCGGTATTTTACCGGAGTCCGCCCTGACCGGCTTATTGCGCCGGCTGTTCCTTGACTGCCTCGATCGCCAGGGTCAGCGTGACCTCATCGCTGACGTAGGGCACATTCTTGCCCATGTTGAACTCCGAGCGCTTGACCTGGGTGGTCGCATTGGCGCCGCAGGCTTCCACTTTCAGCATGGGATGCGGCTGGCACTTGAAGTGGGTGACGGTGAGCGTCACCGGCCTGGTCACGCCCTTGATGGTGAGGTCGCCCTCCAGGCTCACCGGCTCGTCGCCCCTGAACGCCATCTTGCCCGATTTGAACGTGATCGTCGGGTGCTTGGCGGTGTCGAAGTAGTCGGTGGCCTGGATGTGCTCGTTGAACAGCGCGAAACCGGTGTTGACCGAGGTGGCGTCGATGGTCACGTCAACCGAGCCGATCTTGGCGGCGCGGTCTAGCACCACCTTGCCGCTGGTCTTGTCGAACTTGTGGGTCTGGTTGGAAAAGCCGAGGTGGTTGTAGCTGAAATGCGGATAGGTGTGGCTGTTGTCGATGACGTAGGTGACCGGCGCGGCCTGGGCGGCAGCGGCGAAGGCGGCAACTGCGGTGAAAAGGGCAAGACGTTTCATATAAGGCTCCTTGTGAGTGAACGACGGGGTTATTTGCCGGTAGCGGCAATGCGGAATTTCACCTGGACTTCGTTGGCGACGGTGGCGACGTCGGCCCACATGCCTTCGCCGATGCCGAAGTCAAGGCGTCTGAGGACGAAGCCGCCGTCGAAGATGGCGGCATTCTTGCCGGGCATGTAGGTCACCGGCACGGTCATGTCGCGGCTTCTCCCCTTGAGGGTGAGGGTGCCGCGCATCTCGTAGCGGTTGTTGCCCAGCGCGCGCACCTGCCTGGAAACGAAAGTCGCCTTCGGATACACGCTGCGGTTGAACCACAGCTTGCCGGCGGATTCCTCTTCGGCCTCGGGCGAACCCGCGTCGATGCTGGCAAGGTCGATCTCGATCTGCGCGCGGGCCGCCTCGGGTTTCGCCGGGTCGAACGCCATCTGCGTGGTGAAGCGCTTGAAGCCACCCTTCACCGGCACGCCCATCTGGCGAAATTCGAAGTGGATCGTGCTCTGCTGCGGCAGCACCGTGCGGTATTCCACCGCGTGTGCCGCCGGCGCGGCCAGCATCGCAAGCAGGGTCAGGGTTGTCAGTTTCATGTGCGCTCCTTTGTGCGCCAGCCCATGCGCTGCAAAAAAGGCTGGCGTTCGATGAAATGGTGTTTGAGTGCCGCGCCCACGTGCAG
>DASTEA010000221.1:0-9092 GCA_035710075.1 Thiobacillus sp. | reverse complement strand
TCGGCGAATTAACTTCGTTGAGAGATTATTTACCATGTCCATGGCCGACCGCGATGGCGTCATCTGGTACGACGGCAAGCTCGTCCCCTGGCGCGACGCCACCACCCACGTCCTCACCCACACCCTGCACTACGGCATGGGCGTCTTCGAGGGCGTGCGCGCTTACAAGGCCGAGCAGGGCACGGCGATATTCCGCCTGCAGGAGCATACGGACCGGCTGTTCAATTCCGCTCACATACTCGGCATGAAATTGCCGTTCGACAAGGCCACGATCTATGAAGCGCAGCGCGCCGTGGTGCGTGAAAACGGGCTTGAATCCGGCTACCTGCGCCCGATGGCGTTTTACGGTTCCGAAGCCATGGGCATCTCGGCGAAGAACCTCTCGGTGCATGTCATCGTCGCCGCCTGGCCGTGGGGCACGTATCTCGGGCAGGAAGCGCTGGAGCGCGGCATCCGCGTCAAGACCAGCTCGTTCTCGCGCCATCACGCCAACGTCACCATGTGCAAGGCCAAGGCCAACGGCAACTACATGAATTCCATCCTCGCGCACAGGGAGGCCGAGATGGACGGCTACGACGAAGCGCTGCTTCTGGACGTCGATGGCTTTGTCTCCGAAGGCTCGGGCGAGAACATCTTCATCGTCCGCGATGGCAAGCTCTATACCCCCGACCCGAGTTCCGCCCTGGTCGGCCTCACCCGCGACACCATCATCCAGCTGGCCGAGGAGAGCGGCCTGCGGGTGATCGAAAAGCGCATCACCCGCGACGAGGTCTACATCGCCGACGAGGCCTTCTTCACCGGCACCGCTGCCGAGGTCACGCCGATCCGCGAACTCGACAACCGGGCGATTGGCGAAGGCACCCGCGGCCCCGTCACCGCCAAGCTGCAGGCGATGTATTTCGACTGCGTGCACGGCCGCGCTGCCGCCCACACCGACTGGCTCACGCCGGTCAAGTAAGCGAGATCGCCATGAGCGAACGGCGCAACAACACCCAGCGCGTCATCGAGGTCACGGAAAGCGACCTGCCCCTGCACTGCCCGATGCCGCAGCACGCGGACTGGAATTCCCATCCGCGCGTCTATCTGCCCATCGAGTCGCGCGGCGACGCGCTGTGTCCCTATTGCGGCACGCTCTACCGCCTGAAAGGCAAACCCAGCGGCAGCCATCATTAAGATTCCGCTTTCTCGCCCGCCATCGAGCACCCATTAACCAAGCTCGACTGAGTGGATCGCCTGATGTCTCCGTCGGGTGCGCATCCCGCACGGAAGCCAAAATCCGCTTCGCATGCCCCGCTAATCCGGCAAAAACAATTCCAGCAGATCGTTCAAAAAGCGCTGCCCCCGCAGTGTCGGCTTGAGCCGGGTCGCGCTGCGTTCCAGCAGACCCAGACTTCGCGCCCGCTCGAGTACGGACGCGCAGACGACCAGCGGCAGGCCGGTGCGTTCGTCGAACAGTGCGGCAGGCACGCCTTCGTTGAGCCGCAGGGCGTTCATCATGAACTCGAACGGCAGGTCGTCGCGCGTGAGCGCGCGGGTGTCGGCGATGTGCGTGCCCTGCGCCACAGCATCCATGTACTGCTGCGGATGCTTGGTGCGCATCTGCCGCAGGATGCGGTCGTGGAAGGAAAGCTTGCTGTGCGCGCCGGCGCCGATGCCGAGATAGTCGCCGAACTGCCAATAGTTGAGATTATGGCGGCTGGCATGATGCGGCCGCGCATAGGCTGAGGTTTCGTAGTGCCGCATGCCGGCATCGTTCAGGCGCGCCTCGATAGCGAGTTGCATGTCGGCGGCGAGATCGTCGTCGGGCAGGCTCGGCGGCGCAGTGTGGCCGAATGGCGTGTTGGGTTCGAGTGTAAGGTGGTAGGCCGACAGGTGTGGTGGCCGAAAAGTCAGCGCAGTGTCGACGTCAGCCAGCGCCTCGGCCAGCGTCTGTCCCGGCAGGGCGAACATCAGGTCGAGGTTGAAGGTTTCGAAATGGCTGGCGGCGAGTTCGGCGGCGCGGCGCGCTTCGGTGTCGTCGTGGATGCGCCCCAACGCCTTGAGGTGCCGCGGGTTGAAGCTCTGGATGCCGAGCGACACGCGCGTCACCCCGGCTTCGCGGAAACCGGCGAACTTGGCGGCCTCCACCGTACCGGGGTTGGCTTCAAGCGTGATTTCCGCGCCAGGCATCAGCTGCGTCAGGGTGCGCACGCCGGTCAGGATGCGGTCGACCCCCTCCGCCGAAAACAGACTGGGGGTGCCGCCGCCGAAAAACACGGTGTGGATCCTGCGTCCCCAGATGTCGGGCAGCGCGCGCTCCAGATCGAGCAGCAGCGCGTCGATGTAGGCGGCTTCGGGAAGACGCTGTGCGGCGTGCGAGTTGAAGTCGCAGTATGGGCACTTCTTCACGCACCATGGCAGGTGAATGTACAGCGACAACGGCGGCTGGACTTTCAGGCCACCGTTGAATACACGGATAACGGACTCAGCCAAGTCGCTTCAGCTTGTCAGCCAGTTCGCGCAAGGCCTGGCCGCGGTGCGAAATGGCATTCTTCTCGTCCTGGCCGAGTTCCGCGCCGGTCTTGCCGAATTCTGGGACAAGGAAATACGGATCGTAGCCAAAACCGTTCTCGCCGCGCGGCGTGTCGATGATTTCGCCGTACCAGCGGCCCTCGGCGATCAGCGGTTCGGGATCGTCGGCATAACGCACCAGAACCATCACGCAGTAGTAATGCGCACGGCGATTGGGCTGCCCCTGCAGGGCGGCGATGAGCTTTTCGTTGTTGCGTGCGTCGGATTTCGGTTCGCCGGCGTAGCGTGCGGAATACACCCCGGGCGCACCGTTCAAGGCCTCGACGCAGATGCCAGAGTCGTCGGCCAGCGCCGGCAGGCCGGTATGCGCGCTGGCATGTCGCGCCTTGGCGAGGCAGTTCTCGACGAAGGTGACGTGCGGCTCGGGGCAGTCGGGGACGCCGAAATCGGACTGCGGCGCAGCGACGATGTCGAGCGGTTCGAGGATGCGCGCGATTTCGCGCAGTTTGCCCGGGTTGCCGGAGGCGATGACGAGTTTCTTCATTGGACTTCCTTTAACTTTTGCTGCGCGGACGGTGCAAAATACGGTTTTTTCGCGATATTTAGCGACTATTCGCTATCAATCCGCCTTGAGCGTGGTCTGCTGCGCAGCGCTGATTTGTGCGATGCCGGCGGTCGCCAGGTCGAGCAGGGCCTCGAGCGTGGCCCGGGAAAACGGCGCGCCTTCGGCAGTCCCCTGCACTTCGACGATGCCGCCGTTGCCGGTCATCACCACGTTCATGTCGGTGTCGCAGTCGGAGTCTTCGAGGTAGTCGAGGTCGAGCACTGGCTGGCCCCGATAGACGCCGACCGAGACGGCGGCGATGCTGTCGATGAGCGGGGTTTCGGCGAGTTCACCATCGCGCAGCAGGCCGGCGACGGCGTCGGCCACCGCGACGTAGGCGCCGCAGATGCTGGCGCAGCGAGTGCCGCCGTCGGCCTGCAGCACGTCGCAGTCGATGTGCAGGGTGCGTTCGCCGAGCTTTTTCAGGTCGACCACGGCGCGCAGGCTGCGTCCGATCAGGCGCTGGATCTCCTGGGTGCGCCCGGACTGCTTGCCGCGAGCGGCTTCGCGGTCGCCGCGGGTATGGGTGGAGCGCGGCAGCATGCCGTATTCAGCAGTCAGCCAGCCCTCGCCGCTGCCCTTCTTGTGTGGCGGCAGTTTGTCGAGCACGCTGGCGGTGCACAGTACGCGGGTGTCGCCCATGGTGACGAGCACCGAGCCTTCGGCGTGCTTGGTGAACTTGCGGGTGAACGACAGGGCGCGCAGCGCATCGGGGGCGCGGCCGCTGGGACGGGAAATTGGAGCGGACATGGTGGACGGTTCAAAACGGAAAGCGCGATTTTACCGCGCCAGGCTTAGCGGGCGCGTATTGCCGTGCGAACCGCGCCAACTCAGGTTCACCCCGCCCACACGGCTCAAAATCCACCTATTTGGTGGAAATTTTCAGGATGGCCTGCTGGATCTCGGCGATCGCACGCTCGATTTCGTCGTCCGACACTGCCGGCGAGCCCGGCACCGGGCGCATTGCGTTGATCTGGGTCGTGACGCCGCCATCCGGCAGCGCTAGGGTGGAAATTGAATCCTTGCTCGGCATCCGCGCATCGCCCCAGGTCATGGCGATCAGACTGAGGTTGTCGCCGTGCTCGCCGCCGCGGAATTCGGCATGATCCATCAGGTGGCGCACCGCATCTTCCAGCGTATAGGCATGCAGCAGGGCCGACACTTCCGCGATGCTGACCACACCCCAGATGCCGTCGGTGCATAGCAGCATGGTGTCGGCGTCGTGCAGCGGGATCGGCGCGCTGCATTCCACCTGCGGCGGGACGTAGCCACCGAGGCAGTTGGACACCCTGTTGCGCTCCGGGTGGGTCCCCGCCTCTTCTTCGCTGATGATGCCGTTGCGCACCAGCTGGGCCACCGCGGTATGGTCTTCAGTACGCGCCAGCAGGCTGCCGTCGCTGAAAAGGTACAGCCGCGAATCGCCCACATGCACCCAGTAAGCCGTGTCGTCCTGGATGACTGCGGCGACACTGGTGGTGTGGGGAATTTCAAGCAGATCCTGCTCGACCGCATAATCGTTGATCGCGTAGTGCGCGCGCGTGGTTGCATCGGCCAGGAAAGCCATGGGATCGGCCAGGCGCGGCTTGGCCATTTTCTGAAACTGGTCGGTCAGCGTCTGCACCGCAATCTGCGCGGCGATTTCGCCGTGCATGTGGCCACCCATGCCGTCCGCCACCACCATCAGCAGCGCTTCGCGGCTGTAGGAATAGGCAACCCGGTCCTGGTTGTTCTTGCGCCCGCCCTGACGTGACGCCTGGTAGATGGTGAATTTCATGGCGCTACTTTAAAACAATTCGCGGTTCAGTGAGCGTTTGATGCTGGTCAGCAGCGAAGAACGTGGCAGCTTCATCGCGCTATGGTCCATCAGGACCTTTTGCAGGCTGAACACGCTTTGCGGGCGTTCCATATAGTTGAGCTTGAGGCACTGATCGATGGTTTCCAGCAGCTGGTCGGAGTAGGCGCCGCCCCAGTTCTCTTTCGCCGGAACCAGCTTGTCGTTGAGCAGGCGCGCATCGGCTGCCTGCGGCGGGTAGCCCGCCAGGCAGGCGTACAGGCTGGCGCCGATGCTGTAGATGTCGGTCCACGGCCCCAGCCGTTCGCGGTTGTGATACTGCTCGGGTGCGGCAAAGCCGGGGGTGTACATGGGTTGCAGCTTGGTTTCTTCCTGACAGAGCGTCTGCCGCGCCGCGCCGAAGTCGATCAGCACGGGCGAGCCATCCAGTCGAATGTATAAATTCGACGGCTTGATATCGAGATGCAACAGCTTGTGCGTATGCACATCGCGCAGACCGTTCAGCAACTGCGCAAACACCCGCCGAATGAAGCTCTCGCGGATGGTGCCGCGATTGGCCTGGATGTGCTGTTGCAGCGTTTTTCCGCGTTCGAAGCGCATCACCATGTAAACGGTTTCGTTGGCGCGGAAGAAGTTGGTCACGCGAATGACATTGGGATGGTCGATGCACGCCAGCGCCCGTCCCTCCTCGAAAAAACACTTCATGCCGTGGCGGAAGACGTTGCTGTTCTCGGTCGAACTGGCCTGCACAATGACCGAGCCTTCGGTGCGCAGCACCAGCGCGCCCGGCAGGTATTCCTTGATCGCCACCGACTGGTTATTGTCGTCGCGCGCCAGGTACACCATGCTGAAACCGCCACCGCCGATCTTGCGAACGATGGTGTATTCATGCAGGCGGTAGCCGTTAGGTAGCGCCTGGTTGGGTTGAGTCGCCATAGTCGAACGTCTATTATCTTTGTCTGTTAATCGGCCATGCCGAGAAAGCTTAGCCCGGCTTCGCGCCGGCAATCATTTCCATAACCCCTATTTTAAGGCTACCCATGACAGCCAGCATGACCGGGTTCGCCGCCCACAGCCTCAACCTCGACCACGCCAGTGTCAACATCGACCTGCGCAGCGTCAACCAGCGCTTTCTCGAACTGCATTTCCGCCTGGGCGATGAATTCCGCGCCCTGGAGCCGCAACTGCGCGAGCTGATCAATCAGCGCCTCGCGCGCGGCAAGGTGGAGTGCCGCATCAGCCTGAACGTGCTGCCTGCTGCTTCGCTTGATAGCGGCTTGAACCCGGCCATTCTTGAGCGCCTTGCGCACTGGCAGGCTGACGTGCTGAAGCGCCTGCCGGACAGCGCGCCGCTCTCCGTCAACGAGGTCCTGCGCTGGCCCGGCGCGGTGCAGAGCGCCGCCCTGTCGCAGGATGCGTTGAACGAGGCGACGCTGGCGGGCGTGCGCGCCACTCTGGATGAATTGGTGGAGAGCCGCCAGCGCGAGGGCGCCAAACTGAAGCAGCACATCCTCGACCGGCTTGCCGCAGCCGAAGCGCAGGTGGCCAGCCTGGAGCCGCTGCTGCCCGCGCTGGCTGCCGCCCAGCGCGAAAAACTGACGGAACGCCTGCACGACGCACTGGGCGAAGCGGGGCACGAACGACTGGCGCAGGAACTCGTGCTGGCGGCGCAAAAATCCGATATCGACGAAGAACTCTCCCGTCTGACCACCCACTTTGGCGAGGTGCGCCGCGTGCTTGACCAGGCCGGCGCCATCGGCAAGCGGCTCGATTTCCTGATGCAGGAGCTGCATCGCGAGGCGAATACCCTGGGCTCGAAATCGGTGGCAGTGGAAACCTCGCGCGTCTCGCTCGAACTCAAGGTGCTGATCGAGCAGATGCGCGAGCAGGTTCAAAATATTGAATAACAGGAACGGAACAACCATGACCCCCAGCCCCAGCCAAGGCGTCCTCTACATCGTCAGCGCCCCCTCCGGCGCCGGCAAGACCAGTCTGGTCAAGGCGCTGTTGAAAGCCGACCCCGCGATTCGCCTGTCGGTCTCCTACACCACGCGCGCGCCGCGCCCCGGTGAAACCGACGGCCGCGACTACCACTTCGTCAGCCGAGAACGCTTCGAAATGATGCTGGCCGAGGGCGAGTTTCTCGAACATGCCGAGGTGTACGGCAATTTTTACGGCACCTCGAAGGGCAGCATTGCGCGCGACCTCAACGTCGGCCGCGACATCCTGCTGGAAATCGACTGGCAGGGCGCGGAACAGGTGAAGCAGCATTTTCCGCAATCCGCGTCGGTTTTCATTCTGCCGCCGTCTTTCAATGCGCTGCGCACCCGTCTGGCGGGGCGGGGGCAAGACAGCGAGGAGGTAATCGAGCGGCGGCTGGCCGCCGCCGCCCACGACGTCGTTCACGCCGATGCATTCGACTATATAATCGTCAATGATGACTTCGACCACGCCCTGCTGGACCTGGTCGCCATTACCCGCAGCATTCGCCTCGAAGCGGCACGCCAGATGGACCGGCACGCCGCCCTATTCGAGGAATTCCGACGCACCGCCTGAAGCAGGAGTATCCGTATGGCCCGTATCACCGTTGATGAATGCATTGAAATATTTCCCAACCGCTTCGAGCTGACCCTCGCCGTGACCTACCGCGCACGCCAGCTGACACAGGGCTCGCAGGCCATGGTCGACTCCAAGGACAAGGCCATCGTTACCGCGCTGCGGGAAATCGCCGCGGGCAAGGTCGGACGTGAAATCCTCAACCGGGGCCGTGCCTGAGCGGCTTCCCCCACGTCAACCGGCGCACGCCAGCCGCGCGCCGGCGATGACGCACGAATTCGAATCGCTGCGTCCAGCCCTGGCCTATTTGTCAGCTGACGAAATCAGTCAGATCGAGCAGGCCTACGAATTCAGCCGCAGCGCCCATGAAGGGCAGTTCCGCCAGAGCGGCGAACCCTACATCTCCCACCCACTCGCCGTCGCCGGCATTCTTGCCGGCTGGCATCTCGATGCGCAGACCCTGATCGCCGCCCTGCTGCACGACGTGGTCGAGGACACCCCGGCTACGGTGAGTGAAATCGAGGCGCGCTACGGCAAGGCGGTCGCGCTGTTGGTCGAGGGGGTCTCCAAGCTCGACAAGCTGGCGTTTGCATCCGAGCAGCACGCGCAGGCAGAGAACTTCCGCAAGATGCTGCTGGCGATGGCGCAGGACGTGCGGGTGATCCTGGTCAAGCTGGCCGATCGCCTGCACAACATGCACACCATGGGCGCGATGCCTGCCGAAAAACGCAAGCGCATCGCCAAGGAAACGCTGGAAATCTACGCCCCCATCGCCAACCGGCTGGGGCTGCATTCGGTCTACCAGGAACTGGAAGACCTCGGCTTCCGCTACAGCCACCCCACCCGCTACCAGGTACTGGCCAAGGCGGTGAAGGCGGCGCGCGGCAACCGCCGCGAACTCGTCGAGAAGATCAAGATTGCGTTGCAGGACAGGCTCGATCACTGCAAGATCGAGGCCACCATCACCGGCCGCGAAAAGCATCTCTACAGCATCTACCGCAAGATGCAGGAAAAAAACCTGGCGTTCTCCGAGGTGTTCGACATCTACGGCTTTCGCGTCGTGGTGCGCGACCAGCCGACCTGCTATCTGGCGCTCGGCGCACTGCATGCGCTGTACAAGCCGATTCCAGGCAAGTTCAAGGATTACATCGCGATTCCGAAGGCCAATGGCTACCAGTCGCTACACTCGATCCTGTTCGGCCCCAACGGCACCCCGATCGAGGTACAGATCCGCACCACCGACATGAACCGCTTGGCCGAGTCCGGCGTGGCCTCGCACTGGATGTACAAGTCGGCCGATGCCGCCCTCAACGATGTGCAGACACGCACCCATCGCTGGCTGCAGTCGCTGCTCGACATCCACGCCGACCACGGCGATTCACCCGAATTCCTCGAGCACATCAAGATCGACCTGTTCCCCGACGAGGTCTATGTATTCACCCCGAAAGGCAAGATCATGGCGCTGCCGCGTGGCGCCACGGCGGTGGATTTTGCCTTTGCGGTGCACACCGATGTCGGCTTTCGCTGCATTGCCGTCAAGATCAATCACGAACTGATGCCGCTGCGCACCCAACTCAGAAATGGCGACCACGTCGAGATCCTCACCGCGTCCAACGCCAGCCCCAACGC
>DASTEA010000220.1:0-3103 GCA_035710075.1 Thiobacillus sp. | reverse complement strand
TGGTTGAACAGGATGCCGTTGCAGGCATACATGCCGTAGGCTTCGCGGTAGTTGATGGTGATCCAGTAGGCGTACAGCTTGGCGCAGGCATAGGGGCTGCGCGGGTAGAAGGGGGTGGTCTCCTTCTGCGGGATTTCCTGCACCAGGCCGTAGAGCTCGGAGGTGGACGCCTGATAGAAGCGGGTCTTCTTTTCGAGGCCGAGGATGCGGATGGCTTCGAGGATGCGCAGGGCGCCCAGGGCGTCGGAGTTGGCGGTGTATTCGGGTTCCTCGAAGCTCACGGCGACGTGGCTTTGCGCGGCGAGGTTGTAGATTTCGTCGGGCTGCACCTGCTGGATGATGCGGATGAGGCTGGACGAGTCGGTGAGGTCGCCGTGATGCAGGATGAAGCGACGGCCGGTCTCGTGCGGGTCCTGGTACAGGTGGTCGATGCGGTCGGTGTTGAACAGCGAGGTGCGGCGCTTGATGCCGTGGACTTCGTAGCCCTTGGACAGCAGGAATTCGGCGAGGTAGGCGCCGTCCTGGCCGGTGACGCCGGTGATGAGGGCTTTCTTGATCATGTTTCTGGACTCGCAACAATGGCTAAGCCCAGGATTGTCTTATTTTTCATGCATCGCTGTCATTTCTTTTGCCGGCATCCAACCGTGCATCGGCCAGCCCCAGTGGCCTGGATGCGTCGTCGGTGAGGGCGGAAAGCGGGAAGCCTCTCCGCTTCAGGCGCCCGCTGGGACGGGCGGGTTCACCTGCCACCGCGGCCTAAGCCCGCTTTCGGTTACGGTTTCCGCCAGGACCGATTGGGGCTGCCTCAATCGTTCAGCGGTGCACTCGCCCTGACGCCGGCTGTAGATCCGCGCTTACCGCCTCGCGCTGGTCGAACACGAAGCAGTCGCCGCGGTAATGCGCGCCGCCGACTTCCTCGAAATACTTGAGGATGCCGCCTTCGAGCTGGTACACCCGCTCGACGCCGATGGCCTTCATGTGGATGGCGGCTTTTTCGCAGCGAATGCCGCCGGTGCAAAATGAAACAACGGTCGTGCCGGCATAGTCAGCGCGGTGCTCGGCCAGGCGAGGCGGAAATTCGCTGAAGATGCCGATGTTGTAATCGATTGCATTCTCGAAGCTGCCCGCCGCCACTTCGTAGTCGTTGCGGGTGTCGAGCATGACGACCGGGCGGCCTTCGTCGTCACAGCCACGATCCAGCCATTGCTTCAGCGTGGGCGCGGCCACCGACGGCGCGCGCTCCGCTTCCGGGCGGATCAGCGGGTGCTTCATGGTGATGATTTCCTGCTTCAGCCGCACCCGCAGCTTTTTGAACGGCGGCTCGGCCGAGAGACTCTCCTTGGGCTGCAGGTCGGCAAAGCGCGGATCGGCACGCAGCGTGGCGACGATGGCGTCGACGGCCTCGCGCGAACCGGCCAGGAACACGTTGATGCCTTCCGGCGCGAGCAGAATGGTGCCCATGAGGCCGAGTTCGAGGCAGCGCGCGCCAAGGCCGGACTTGAGCCCTTCACGATCGTTGAGGGTGACGAACTTGTAGCAGGAAATGTTGACGACGGACACGATTAAAACCCCTTCAGCAAGCCGGCATTATACGAAGCGGTTCTGCCCTGCCGGTGGTTTTGATACCCTGCGACCTTCCCCCTGCCATTTCCCGACCATGGACGAACAACTCAACACGCTGGAACACGCCCAGCAAACCGCGATCGACCTCGCCATCCAGTTCGGACCCAATCTGGCAGCGGGCTATTCCGTCGGGCGCTGGGTGCGCAGACTCGCCGCATGAAGCGCGCCAGCCCCCCTGCCGCCCCCGCGTCCAAGGTGAGCTTCACCGATCCGCTGGCGGAGGTGTTGCGTCCCGGCCAGTCGATCGAACTGCTGAAGGAACTGCACATCCTGACGCGCGACGGCAAGCTCAACCAGGACAGCCGCCGCAAGCTGAAACAGGTGTATCACCTGTGCAATTTCATCGAGCCGCTGCTGAACGACGTGCTGGGCCAGCAGGAGACACTGACGCTGGCCGACCACGGTGCCGGCAAGTCGTATCTGGGTTTCATCCTGTACGACCTGTTTCTGAAGGACCGCCCCGGCAGCCATATTTTCGGCATCGAGACGCGCGACGAACTGGTGGAGAAGTCGCGTGAGCTGGCAGTACGGCTGGGGTTTGCGCGGATGTCGTTCCTGAATGCGACGGTGGCGGAATCGATCGGGTCGGACCAGCTGCCGCCCACCATCGACATCGTCACCGCGCTGCACGCCTGCAATACGGCAACCGACGACGCGATCCGGTTTGCGCTGGCCAAGCAGGCCCGCCACATCGTGCTGGTGCCGTGCTGCCAGGCCGAGGTTGCAGCCGTCCTGCGCAAACACAAGAACGAATCGTTCGGCAAAACGCCGCTGTCTGAAATCTGGCGCCACCCGATCCACACGCGCGAGTTCGGCAGCCAGCTCACCAACGTGCTGCGCTGCCTGCAGCTGGAATCGCACGGCTACCAGATCACCGTGACCGAACTCGTCGGCTGGGAGCATTCGCTGAAGAACGAGCTCATCATTGCCACCCGGACCAACGCGCCGCGCAAGAACGCGCGCGAACGCCTGCAGCAGATCCTGCAGGCGCTCAACCTGCAGGAGCTCGAAGGGCGTTTTCTCGACCCGCAGTAATCCGAAAAAAGTCTATGCTTTGAACTGAGCGTGTGTTTTGTCTGGATTGCCTGATGCGCCTGCCTGCCCTGACCTTTTCCATCCCCGCGCTGGCTCTGCTCGCCGCCCTGGCAGGCTGTGCCACGCCACAATACCAAACGACGGTCCGCCTGATTGAGCCGGCTGACGCGCAAGGACGGGCCTGCGCGCAGGACTGCGAAGCCAAAAAAATCGCGTGCCAGACCGATTGCCAGACCCGCTACCAGGCCTGCGTGAAAAACATCGAACCACAAGTTGAAACGCGCTATGCCGAAGCGCTGAAACTGTATGAACTTGAATTGAGGCAGTACGCCGCGGCCTTGCGCCACTACGAGATGCAACTGCATTTCGGATGGATGAGCAGCTATCCCTACTACTATCCGTACCACTATCCCTACTGGTGGGATCCGTGGCCGGGGCCGTATTT
>DASTEA010000219.1:0-9593 GCA_035710075.1 Thiobacillus sp. | reverse complement strand
GAGCTGACCATCCAGGCGAAGTCGATCCGCCTGCTGTCGAAGGCGCTGCGCCCGCTGCCGGAAAAATTTCATGGGCTGGCCGACCAGGAGCAGAAATACCGCCAGCGCTACCTCGACCTCATCACCAATGACAGCACGCGCGAAACCTTCATGCGGCGCTCGAAGATCATCCAGGCCATCCGCACCTTCATGGTCGAGCGTGACTTTCTCGAAGTCGAAACGCCGATGATGCACCCCATCCCCGGCGGCGCTGCGGCCAAGCCCTTCGCCACGCACCACAATGCGCTCGACATGGAACTGTTCCTGCGCATCGCGCCCGAGCTCTATCTCAAGCGGCTGGTGGTCGGCGGCTTCGAAAAGGTGTTCGAGATCAACCGCAATTTCCGCAACGAGGGGCTGTCAACGCGGCACAACCCCGAGTTCACCATGATGGAATTCTACGAGGCCTACCGCGAATACCGCTATCTGATGGACTTTACCGAGGCGCTGATCCGCCACACTGCGGTCGCCGCCACCGGCTCGACCACCGTCATCTATCAGGGCAACACGATCGAGCTCGGCACGCCGTTCGACCGCCTGACCATCGTCGAGGCGATCCGCAAGTACAACCCGCACTACACGGTCGAGCAACTGAGCGACCGCACCTGGCTGATCGGCCAGTTCGTCGCGATGAAGGCGAAGTACCGCCCGCAGGACGGCCTGGGCGGCCTGCAGCTCTCGTTCTTCGAGGAAACCACCGAGGCGCTCCTGATCCAGCCGACCTTCATCATCGACTACCCGGCCGAGGTCTCACCGCTGGCGCGCCGCTCCGATGCCCAGCCCGACATTACCGAACGCTTCGAGCTGTTCATCACCGGGCGCGAAATGGCGAACGGTTTTTCGGAATTGAACGATGCCGAGGACCAGTCCGAGCGCTTCATGGAACAAGTGCGGGCGAAGGAGGCCGGCGACGAGGAGGCGATGCACTATGACGCCGACTTCATCCGCGCGCTGGAACACGGCCTGCCGCCCACCGGCGGCTGCGGCATCGGCATCGACCGCCTGGTGATGCTCTTGACCGATTCGCCGAGCATCCGCGACGTCATCCTGTTCCCGCAGATGAGGCGGGAAAGTTAAATGAGCCCGCAGATGCGGCGCGAGAGCTGACCCCTCAACCATGTGGCAATACGCACTCAAGGTCAGCCTGTCTGCGCTGATCATCGTCGTCATTGCCGAAGTGGCCAAGCGCAGCACGTTCTGGGCGGCGGCCCTGGCCTCGCTGCCGCTCACTTCGCTGCTCGCGTTTGTCTGGCTGTATCTCGACACCGGCGACGTGCAGAAGGTCGCCGCGCTTGCCAGCGGCATCTTCTGGCTGGTGCTGCCGTCGCTGCTGCTGTTCGTGTTGCTGCCCATTCTGCTGCGCAACGGCCTCGGGTTCTGGTTCAGCCTGGTCGTATCCAGTGCCGCAACCGCGCTGGCCTACCTGGGCATGATCAAGCTGCTGGGCATGTTCGGCATACGCTTGTGAAGCGAGTCTTCCGGCTTGTTTATGGGTGATGCGCTTCCGGTAAAATCCAGGGCACCCGGCCCGTTTCCACTTCAATCATTTTCACGAGTCAAACCATCATGACCGACGCATTCGACACCTTCGATTCCATTTCCACTGCTACCGGAAAAGTGCGCTTCGCCTCGCTGAAGAAGCTCGAGACCGCACTGGGCGCGTCGGTGGCGCGGCTGCCGGTGTCGATCCGCATCGTGCTGGAATCGGTGCTGAGGAATTGCGACGGCGTGAAGGTGACGCGCGAGCACGTCAAGCAGCTGGCGAACTGGCAGCCGAGCGCCGAGCGCACCGAGGAAATCCCCTTCACCGTGGCGCGGGTGATCCTGCAGGACTTCACCGGCGTGCCGCTCTTGGCCGACCTCGCCGCGATGCGCTCGGCCGCTGCGCGCGCCGGCCGCGACCCGCAGAAGATCGAGCCGTTGGTGCCGGTCGACATGGTGGTCGACCACTCCATCCAGGTGGACAAGTTCGGCACCCCGGACGCGCTTGACCTCAACATGAAGATCGAATTCGAGCGCAATCTCGAGCGCTACCAGTTCCTCAAGTGGGGCATGCAGGCGTTCGAGACCTTCAAGGTGGTGCCGCCCGGCGTCGGCATCGTGCACCAGGTGAACATGGAATACCTGGCGCGCGGCGTGATGGAAAAGGACGGCATGGCCTATCCCGACACGCTGGTCGGCACCGACAGCCACACCACCATGATCAACGGCCTCGGCATTGTCGCCTGGGGCGTCGGCGGGATCGAGGCGGAAGCGGCGATGCTGGGCCAGCCGGTGTACTTCCTCACCCCCGACGTCGTCGGCGTCAACCTCACCGGCAGTGTGAGGCCCGGCGTCACCGCCACCGACGTGGTGCTGACCATCACCGAAATGTTGCGTCGCGCCAAGGTCGTCGGCAAGTTCGTCGAATTCTTCGGCGAAGGCGCCGCCGCGCTGCCGGTGACCGACCGCGCGACGATCGCCAACATGGCGCCGGAATACGGCGCGACCATGGGTTTCTTCCCGGTCGACGAAGCGACCTGCCAGTACTTCGCTGCCACCGGCCGCGCGACCGATCAGGTCGACCTGATCCGCGCCTACTATCAGGCGCAGGGCCTGTTCGGCATCCCCAAGGCGGGCGAAATCGACTACTCGCAGACGCTCACGTTCGACCTCTCGACCGTCGAGCCCTCGGTCGCCGGCCCGAAGCGGCCGCAGGACCGCATCGCGCTGTCCGAGATCGAAACGGCCTTCGCCACGCTGATGCAGAAGCCCAAGACAGAAGGCGGCTACGGCAAGACCGCCGAGGAGCTGCGGCGGACCTATGCGGTCGAGGGCGGCGACGAACTGCGCCACGGCAGCGTGGTCATCGCAGCCATCACCTCGTGCACCAACACCTCCAACCCCGGCGTGATGATCGCCGCCGGCCTGTTGGCGAAGAAGGCGGTCGAGCTCGGCCTCTACACGCCGTCGCACGTGAAGACCAGCATGGGCCCCGGCTCGCGCGCAGTGACCGAATACCTCAAGGCCGCCGGCCTGCTGCCCTATCTGGAGCAGCTCGGCTTTTCCGTGGTCGGCTACGGCTGCACCACCTGCATCGGCAACTCCGGCCCGCTGCCGGAAGCGATCGAAAAAACCGTGCTCGACAACGATCTGGTCGCCTGCTCGGTGCTGTCGGGCAACCGCAATTTCGAGGCGCGCGTGCACCAGAACGTCAAGGCCAATTTCCTGATGTCGCCGCCGCTGGTGGTGGCCTTTGCGCTGGCCGGGCGCGTGCCGTTCAACGTCGAGAAGGATCCCATCGGCGCCGGCGAGAATGGTCCGGTTTACCTGAAGGACATCTGGCCGAGCAACGAGGAAGTCGCCGCGCTGCTGCACCACGCCACCGACGCCGACGCGTACAAGAGCTACGCCGACGTCGGCGCCGACAACCCGCTGTGGGACGGCGTGACCGCACCCACCGGAGCGGTCTACGCGTGGGACCCCGCCTCCACCTACATCCAGCAGCCGCCGTTCTTTGTCGGCAGCAAGGCCGCCACCCCCGCCATCAAGGGCGCGCACGCGCTGGCGATCTTCGGCGACTCGGTCACCACCGACCACATCAGCCCCGCCGGCAATATCAAGCCGACCTCGCCAGCCGGCCTCTACCTGACCGAACACGGCGTGCAGAAGGCCGACTTCAACAGCTACGGCGCACGCCGCGGCAACCACGAGGTGATGATGCGCGGCACCTTCGCCAACGTGCGCATCAAGAACCTGATGATCCCCGGCAGCGAGGGCGGCATCACGCTCAAGGACGGCGAGGAAAAGCCGATCTACGACGCCGCCATGGAATACCAGCGCGACGGCACGCCGCTGATGATTTTTGCCGGCGAGGAATACGGCACCGGCTCCAGCCGCGACTGGGCGGCCAAGGGCACCACGCTGCTCGGCGTGAAGGCGGTCGTCGCCAAGAGCTTCGAGCGCATCCACCGCGCCAACCTCGCCGGCATGGGCGTGCTGCCCTGCCAGTTCAAGGACGGCGTCGACGCAGCCACGCTGAAACTCGACGGCTCCGAAACCTTCGACCTCGAGGGCACCGCATCAGGCATCACCCCGCAGCAGGATGTCACGCTGGTGATCCACCGCGCCAACGGCAGCAGCGAGCGCGTCGCGCTCAAGCTGCGCATCGACACGCCGATCGAGGTCGAGTATTACAACAAGGGCGGGATCCTGCCCTTCGTGTTGGAGCAGCTGGTAGGCTGAGTCTGTCGAGACGAAGCGCGCCCCATCCGCTGGACGGGGCGGCCCGCGGACTCACCCCGATCTCCGGCCGGCACGCACTACGCGTCGCACGTCCCCCCACCCTAAGCTGCGGCGGTTCGCTGCTACACTTCTTCGCTAACTGGGCTATAAGAATATTCGAGAGTTGATGCAGGTAACGTACGGCCAGCACGACACGAGAATCAAGAAATAAAAATACCTGGAACTCTTGAACTAATCCGGCCCATCCATTAGCATTTTTAAATATTCATTACAACGGGAGTCCACAATGACAAAACACGCTGTCCTTCTCACCCTGTCTGCCTTGGCCGTTGCCGCAGTTCAAACGGGCTGTGGCGACAAAAAGGCCGAGACGCTGACCTACCAGGCCAACATCAAGCCGATTCTCGAAGCCAATTGCGTGTCATGTCATGTCCCCGGCGGCGCTGGGTATGAAAAGTCCGGCCTGCGTCTGGATAGCCACGAAGCGCTGATGAAAGGCACTCAATTTGGCCCGGTGGTGGTGCCGGGTTCCAGCGTCAGCAGCACGCTGTACCGTCTGGTGTCGGGCCAGGCCGACCCCTCGATCACCATGCCGCACGGGACAGCAGGACTGCCTGCTGCAGACGTGGCGACCATCGCCGCCTGGATCGATCAGGGCGCGCAATACTAAATTCCCCACCTGGAGCCTATCCAATGAGCAATCGCGGCTTTTTCCATTTCAGCGCCCTGCCGATGTCGACGCGCCTGGTCTACACCATGACGCTCCTGGTGCTGGGAACGGGCTATCTGTTCGCCATGCTGCAGGTGTTTTTCAGCCATGCGGGGCTGGACGGCAACCCCAAAAACATTTCTGCTCAGGATATCCGCATTGCCTATCACGGCAGTGAAACCGACACGCGTCTGGTCACCGCGCTGAAAGGTCCGATGGCTGGCATGCTGCCGGAAGCGGAACGGGCGGTCATTTTCAAATGGGTGGATTCTGGCGCCAAGCCGGACGCCTTCGAAAGCGACGTGAAGCCGATCCTGACGGAGCGCTGCTTTGCCTGCCACAACGGCAGCAACCCACACATCCCTGTTCTGACCAACTACGAAGAAGTGTCGAAAATGGTGGCCAAGGATACCGGCGCCACGATCCCCACCCTGGTTCGCGTATCGCATATCCACTTGTTTGGCATCACCTTCATTTTCTTCATCATCAGCAGCATCTTCACCCACGCCTACATCAAGCCACTCTGGCTGAAGTGCGTGATCATCGTGCTGCCTTTCCTGACCATCCTGACCGACATCTTCTCCTGGTACCTGACCAAATGGATTCCCGGATTCGCCTGGTTCATTATCGGTAGCGGCGCCTTGATGGGGGTTTCCTTCACGGCGCAATGGGTCATCTCGATGTGGCAGATGTGGTTCTACAAGCTGCCGAAAGAGATGGCAGAAGGTGCCGGCGCCCTGCCGGCGTTCGGACGCAAGTCGGATACCGAGAACTTTTAAGTCTGCGTAATTCGGGCAATTCCGAACGGGCCGTGTGTTGTTCACACGGCCCGTTTGCATTCGTTAGGGATAAGCCGCCAGTTGTCTGCGAGCGGCTTGTGGTCACGGGGATGGCGTGCTGCCGCAGTGGGGGCGCCAATGCGGAATGGCAGCCCGCGCGGACAGTACGATCAGAACCTGAAATGAAGTGCGAACAACTCACTCACCATACTCGACGACAGGGGCTTGCTGACGACATAACCCTGAATTTCGTCGCAGCCATTCTGTTTCAGAAACGCCACCTGTTCAACCGTCTCGACCCCTTCAGCCACCACGCGTAGCTTCAGGGCGTGCGCCAGGCGAATGATGGCGGTGGCGATTTCAGCGTCGTCGCTGTCGGTCAGCACGTCATTCACAAAGCTCTTGTCGATTTTCAGCGCATCGATCGGCATGCGCTTCAACTGGCCCAGATTGGAATGCCCGGTGCCAAAATCGTCGATGTAGACGTGCAGCCCGCGCTGACGCAGCGCGTCGAGCATCTCGAAGGAGCGTACCGGGTTTTCCATCGCGGCACTCTCGGTCACTTCCAGCTGCAAATGTGCGGGATCCATTCCGGTTTCCTTCAGGATGGCATCGATATCATCGATCAGGTGCGCGTCGGAAAACTGGCGCGGCGACAGGTTGATCGCCACCGGTGGCGGGTTAAGCCCGGCATCGCGCCAAGCAATCCACTGCGTGCATGCGGCCCGCGCCACCCAGCGGCCGATCGGAACGATAAGGCCGGTTTCCTCGGCCACCGGAATGAACTGATCGGGACCGATGATGGTGCCTGAGCGGGTCAGCCAGCGAGCGAGGGCCTCCAGCCCCACCACCCGGCCGCTGGAGAGATCGACCTTGGGCTGGTACACCAGCGCCAGTTCGTCGCGCTCCAGCGCTTTGCGCAGGCCGGTTTCCAGGGTCAGCTGCTGCTGTGCCGCGCGGTTCAGTTCGTCGCTGAAATATTCAAAGCCACTGCGCCGCTGCTTGGCCTGGTACATCGCCAGATCGGCCTGGCGCAGCAGGGTGTTGGCGTCGAGGCCATCGTCGGGATACACGCTGATGCCGATGCTGGCGCCGATGGCATAACGCCGCTGCCCCAGCTTGAACGATTCGGCCAGCACCTGGTTGAGCTTGCGCGCCACCCGACTGGCGGCGCGCGAGGCCGGGGGATGGGTCAGGATGACGGCAAATTCGTCACCGCCCAGACGGGCGACGAAGTCATCGGCACGCACCTGTTCGCCCAGCCGGTTGGCGACGATGCACAGCACCTGGTCGCCCACTTCGTGCCCCTGCGAGTCGTTGATATGCTTGAAACGATCGAGATCGATGAACAACAGCGAAACCTGGGATTGTTCACGTTGCGCGCGCGCCAGCGCATGGCTGAGAAAATCCTGGAAATACGAACGATTGGGCAAGCCGGTCAGCGGGTCGTGGTTGGCAAGCATGTCCAGCCGCATTTCGGAGTAGCGGCGCTCGCTCAGGGCCGCCGACACGAACAGGCCGCCCAGCGCCATGGTCATCACGCTGGTCTGCAGCGCAAACACATCGCCCGGCATGGTGGCGCCGGTGATCCCGTCATAGGCGACCAGTGCTACGCCCATTACGATGAGCGCAGCCAAAAAAATGGCCAAGTTCGCCCCTGTCAGCGAAAACCGCAGTGCCGCCCACAACACGGCCGGCATCATCACGAACAGGACAATTTCGGTAGGCCGCAAGGGCTCGGCGTATTCCACCATCACCAGCGTCAGCGCCAGCATGCAGAGCACCAGCACCAGACCTTCCAGCCGCGCGCCCCTGCTGGTCGGCAGCATGTCCCAACGCAGTACCGCCAGCAGCAGCGGCGCAATCAGGTATACCCCCAGCAAATTGCCCAGCCACCCTACCCACAATCCCCGCAGCAGCATGCCGGGCGGCAGGTCGCCATGGAAGTACAGATTGAACGCGCCCACCAGTACGCTCACCGCACAGCCCAGCGGAGCGGCCACCAGCGCGAACTTGGCGACGCTGGGCACGTTATCGAGGTTAGGGCTGAAGGGCTGAAGATAACGCGGCAGGTAGCCCATGATCCAGGCCCCTGCTGCCGCACCGAGCGAGGAACGGAATGCGTCCTCCAGCGGCAGGGTCTGGCCGTTGATCGCCATTGCGCCGAGCAGGACGCCCACCACCCCGGCCGCGCCGAAACGCAGGCTCGCCATGGCGCCAATGCCGGCAGCCAGCCAAACGGCGGCGACCACATCGGCCACATAGGTTGAAAGCTTGAAGCTTAGCCAGCCCGCCAGCGCATACCCCAGCGCCGTCAACCCGGCGATCAGCGCGAAGCGTCCGACTTCAGCGAAACCAGGCAGCGATAAACGGGCCAAGGGGAGCGGCTTATTGCACGGGATCGACTTCGGCGCGGACGGACTCCAGCGCGTCCTTGAGGGTTTCCTCGGACAGCCCGTTGAGCTGTTCGGCCAGCATTTCGGCTGCGTCGATGGTGTCGGCTTCGTCGGGCAGGCTGTCGGTGTCGAGATTGGCGACGAATACCGCTGCCGCACCCGTGACCTGCAACAGCTGACGGCGTTCGCTCATCAGCATTTCGATTTCACCGCGCAGGAGGCGGATTTCGTCTTCTTTCATCGCATGCAAGGGCATACTCGTATCCTCATACTGGTCAGCCGAACAGGGTTAACACCCCGGTGTAGCCATATAAACGGTTGTGTGAAATTTCGCCATTGGCAAAAAACCCAACTAGCGGAAAATCTCCCAGGGCGTCGCGAATCAGCTCCATTTCGCGATTCTGCACGCCGAACATGTGCTGGCCGCGGCCCAGGCAGGAATAATACACGCCGCCCCGGACCGGGGCGTTCAATTGCGTCCCGATGGCTGTGAGCATCCGCTGCAGGTCATCTTCGGCCGATTGCTGGTCACGGCGGCAAAACAGCAGCTCGTCTCCCGGCTCGACGGTTTCACCGACCGCCACCAGGTGGTTCTGCGGATCGACACCCAGAATATTGCGCACCAGATAGTCGCCGGTGTCCGAGCCACGTACCGGCAGGCCGACAAAAATATAGCCTGCCGCGCGCCTCAGGTCGCGTGCCAGCACCTCGCCGATTTCCTCCTTCATCACATCCAGAGCCGGGCGATGATCCAGGCTGCCGATGATGTTCTTGTTGGCGGCGGTGATGCGGTGGCGCGGCCCCAGCGGCGAAACGCCTTGCGTCAGCCGCGTCGCCAGCTTCACCCGCTCGCTGAACAGCACGCCGGACAGGCCGCCGCTCACCACGCCATCGCTGATCTGCGCAGCTTCGCCGCGCGAACTCGACACGCCGCCGACAACAAAGCCACTCGACACGTGCGTACTCAAGCCTTCGATCAGTTCCTGGATGCGGTTGTTGGCCGGGTCGCCATGGACCATGGCAAAGTAGGCGTCTGACGACGGCTGCGCGCCGATATCCTGCGGGATCCGCAGCACCGGCAACATGCTGAAATCGGCCGGCTCGAACTCGCCCAGCATCACCGCCATCGCCGGTTCTTCCAGATATTCCACGCCGGTGGCGCAGACCCCAACGCCCACACTGCCGGTCCAGTGCGGCACGCCGGTCGCGCTTTTCAGAAAATCCAGAATCGCGTCGAGCTTGTCGGCCAGGGCATCCGACACATACAGAAATCCAAGCGTTGCCGACGCCGGAATCGCGCCCAGCTGAAGCATGCAGGCTTGCGCAGCCTGGGTCCAGTCGGCATGGGCGGCGTGGGCGTATTTGAACGGCGTGGTCATGGCGGTAGAGTGAAAATGGATGTCCACGATATTATGCGAAACTCGTTTTCAGGTCTCATCCCATGCC